>CAXUEN010000178.1:0-4448 GCA_964249945.1 uncultured Caulobacteraceae bacterium
AGCCGGCCGCGACCACCGGGCCGAGCCCCGGGATGGCCAGCAGGCCGAGGCCCGCCAGCAGCCCGCCGAGGCCACCGACCGTCGCGCCGATCCCGGCGCCCTTGCCGGCGTCCTCGCCCGCCTCGTTGGTGCGCGAAGCGCCGAGATGGTCGTGGTCGCCCTTGGCGTTGTTGGCGACGATGCTGATGTCGCGATGCGGCACCCCCGCCGCCTCTAGTTTCTGTACCGCGAGCTGGGCGTCGCTGTAGTCGTCGAACAAGCCGGTTACGGTCTGCATGTCAGGCCTCCCTTTAAAATGGTCGTGAACGGAACAGGGTGGAAACGGACATAGGCCGGCGCGAGGCCGGCCTATGTCGTCAGACTACTTAGCGGTCGACTTGGCGTGGGCCTTGGTCGAACTCTCGGGCGCCTTGGCCGAATGGCCGTGGGCTTCCGCCGCATGCTTGGACGCGGCGGCGGTGTCGTTCTTCGCGTGGTGCTCGGCGGCGGTGCGGTGGGCCTTGGCGGCCTTCTCGTGGTGTTCCGCAGCTTCGTGGTGAGCAGCCTTGGCCATGATCTAGTCTTTCTTGTTGAACGCGGGCTGTGGCCGCGCGAGGCGGGCCGGACCCGCCGACCCGATCAGCCGGACGCCTCCGTCGAGGGAGGCGCCCGGCGTGATTTCAAGCGGCGCCGGACTCAGGCGCGCCGGACGATGGCGTGGTAGGCCAGCAGCACCACGACGGCCCCGATGACCGCGACCACCAGGCTGTAGAGGTTCAGTCCCGTAACGCCGCCGGCGCCGAACAGGCTGAAGAGGAAGCCGCCGACGACGGCGCCGACGACGCCGAGGACGACATCCATGATCAGGCCCTCACCGGTCTTGTTGACCAGCTTGCTGCCGATGAAGCCGGCCACCAGGCCGAGTAGGATCCAGGCGAGAATGCCCATGGTCGTTGCTCCCCAGCCTTACTTGCGGACGTAGACGGTCTTGCGACCGCCGCGGAGCAGCATACCGAGCACCAGGCCCACGCCCACGGCCACCGCCGCGGCGGCGAAGGGCTGCTCGCGTACGAAGGACTCAAGCTGGTCGTAGCTATCGTCGAACTGGTCCTTGACCTGGTCCAGAACGTCGGAGGCCTGGTCCTTCACTTGGCCATAGGCGTTCTGGACGGTGCCGGCCGCCTCGTTCAGCTTACCCTTGGCCTGTGTCTTGTCACCTCCCGTCAGCCCGCCGATGGCGTCCTGCACCCGGCCCAGGCCCTGTTTGGCCGCGCCCTCGATCCGATCTTCCGACATGCGTCTTCCCTCACGTTGCAAAGGCCAAACGCCCATGTGGAGGGATCGATCCCGCGACTTTGCGCATTTATACACATGAACATGGCCTGGAGGCCTTTATCATGCCCGTCACCATCTATCCCGCCCTCGTCACTGGAAACCAGGCCCAGGGCTACAGCGCCGATCTGGTGGACTTCGTTGGGGTTTCGGTCACCGAGGCCAGCTCCAACGACCTGCTCCGCGTCGCGCGGGAGCGGCTGCTCGCCGCCCTGACGGCCCTTGAGGCGGCGGGGCAGGACTGGCCGGCCCCAACGCCTGTGGAAGCGCTGGGGGAACGCCTGCAGGCGCAGCACGCCATCCTGCTGCTCGTGGACGTGCAGTCCGAGGAGACGCCGGTGCGGGTGAACATATCCATCGGCGACCGCCTGCTCCGCCAGCTCGACGAGGCGGCGGAGGCGCAGAACATGACCCGCTCCGGCTTCATCGCCGCCGCCGTCCGCCATCGCCTCGGGGCCGCGGCCGGTCCGCCGAACGGCGCGGGTTCCCAGCGTCTGTTCGAGGAGGTGGCGGAGGTCGGGCGCCGGGTGAACGAGGCCCTGGGCCCGGACTCCGCCTTCGGCCGGGCTGTGGCCGAGCTGGACGCCAAGGCCCTGGAGAGCCTGCGCATGATCGCCGGCAACCTCAGCTCCGCCGTCAAGCGGCGCCGCGAGGATGCGCCTTCGTCCAAGACCGAGCAGGACTGAGGGCTGGGGCGGCCCGGGCCGTCAGGGCTGGGCCATGAAGGCGGCGAACCCGGCCGCGTGCTCGGCGCTCCAGCGCGAAAGGGCGGCACGGTTCTCGATCAGGTCGCCGGCCGTCCAGGCGGCGCGCCTCTCGTCCACGGCTCGGGGCGTGTCGTTGTCCGGACACAGCAGGTAGAAGTCGCCGCGCTCCAGCCCGTCCAGCATGAACTCGGCCACCTGGTCCGCCGTCCAGGCTCCGGCCGGCTTCTCGCCCCCGCCGCTACGGGTCATGCCGGTATACGTCCAGCCGGGGATCAGCAGATGGGCGCTCAGCCGCCCGGGTGCGGTGGTGCGAAGCTCATGGGCGAGCAGTTCCGTATAGGCCTTCAGCGCCGCCTTGGAGACGTTGTAGGCGCTGTTGCCCGGCGGCAGCGTAATCCCCTGCTTGGAGCCCGTGTTCACCACCAGACCTGGGCCGGACTGGGTCAGCATGGCCGGAATGAAGGCCTGCACGCCGTTGATCGCTCCCCAGAGGTTGACGTCGAGCAGGCGCCGCCATCCCTCGGCGTCCTCCCAGGGCTTGCCCGGATCCATTCCCAAACCGGCGTTGTTCATGAGCAGGTTGACCTCTCCGAAGGTGTCGAAGGCCAGGGCTTGCAGGTCCTGCAGCGCCTCCGGGCGGCTGACGTCGGCGACGGCCCGCAACACCTTGGCGCCTTTGGACGCGGCCTCCACGCTGGCCTGGGCGGACTCGAGATCCACCTCACCGGTATCGCTGACGACGACGTTGAACCCCTGCGCGGCCAGCCTGCGGGCGCAGGCCAGGCCGATCCCGCTGGCCGCCCCGGTGATGACGGCGGTGCGGCCGGGTGCGAGCGCGGGATGGGGCATGGCGGACCTCGACAGACATGTGCGGACGACGGAGAGGGTGTCGGCGACAACGTGCGAGGCCCCGTGCGGGTGCGTCTTTCGTCCCGCGTCGCCGCGCGCTAGGGCGGCGCCATGATCCCTCATCCCTCCGGCTACGACCTCGAACGCTTCGTTCAGGCCCAGGCAGGCGCCTACGCCGACGCGCTTGCCGAACTCCAGCGTGGGCGAAAGACCAGCCACTGGATGTGGTTCGTCTTCCCCCAGATCGCCGGGCTCGGCTCCAGCCCCATGGCCCAACGCTACGCCATCGTCACGCTGGAAGAGGCGCGCGCCTATCTCGCGCACCCGGTGCTGGGCTCGCGCCTGCGGGCCTGCACCCAGGCGGCCGTGGACGCGGCTGGCCGCTCGGCCTCTCAGGTGTTCGGCTATCCGGACGACCTGAAGTTCCGCTCCAGCATGACCCTGTTCGAACTCGCCGATCCGGCCGAGCTCCTGTTCGCCCGCGCCCTGGACGGCCTTTGCGGTGGCCGGCGCGACGCGGCGACGCTGGATCGGCTCCGAGCGCGCTAGGCTCAGCCCTGGTCCGGCGCCAGGGTGCGCACGAGGGCCTCCGCCCGGGCGAACAGCGCGGGGTCCACGTCGCGGTCCACTGCGCCCACGTTGTCGTCGAGCTGCTCGGGCCGGCTGGCGCCCACGATGGCGGAGGCGACGTTGGGCTCGCGCAGCACCCAGGCCAGCGCGAACTGGGCCGGGGTCATCCCGGCGTCCGCGGCCACGGGCTTCAGCGCCTGCACCGCTTCCAGCACCGGCCCGGCCATGAGGCGCTTGATGAAGCCGCCCATGGCGTCGCTGCCGGCGCGGCTGTCCTGGGGCGGCGGGCGTTGCGGGTCGTACTTGCCGGTCAGCACACCCTGCGCCAGGGGCGACCAGACGATCTGCGAGATCCCGTGCTCGGTGCAGAGCGGGATCACCTCCGCCTCGGGCCGGCGCCAGAGCAGCGAATACTGCGGCTGGCTGGAGACGAAGCGCTCGACGCCCGAGACGGCGGAGGCGTCTCGGATGTTCTGCGGCGACCACTCCGAGAAGCCGAGGTAGCGGACCTTCCCCTGCCGCACGACCTCGCTCAGCGCCTCCAGGGTCTCCTCCAGCGGCGTGTCGGGATCGAAGCGGTGGCACTGGTAGAGGTCGACATGGTCCACCCGCAGCCGCTTTAGCGAGGCGTCGATCTGCTTGAACACCTGGACGCGCGACAGGCCCTTGTCGCCGTTCCCCATGTCGCCCCAGAGCTTGGTGGCCAGCACGTAAGCGTCTCGCGGCACGCCGGCCAGCACCTCGCCCAGCAGCTCCTCCGCCGAGCCCCGCCCATAGACGTTGGCGGTGTCGATCAGGGTGATCCCGAGGTCCAGGGCGTGGCGCACGCAGGCGATCGCCCGGTCCCGCTCCACGCCCAACCCGTAGGTCAGCCAGGAGCCGAGCGAGATCTCGGACACCTGGAGCGAGCTGGAGCCGAGCTGGCGGTAGCGCATGGAGGCGGTTCCTGTGGATGGCGGCGCGGGGCGGGGCGGGGCGCAGGCGGGAGCGCGTTCAGATGTCCTGGGCGCT
>CAXUEN010000178.1:4458-5379 GCA_964249945.1 uncultured Caulobacteraceae bacterium
GCGCGGCCAGCCTCAGACGCTCTTGGCGCTGTCGCCGCCAGTCACCTGGTACTCCGCCCCCGTGACCATGGCGGCGGCGTCGGAGGCCAGGAAGACGGCGGCGGGCGAGATGTCGTCCGGCTGCAGCCAGCCGACCTTCAGCGGCTCGACGGGCGAGCGGTTGTCCCAGGCCTGCTGCGGCGTAGGGTTCTCCGGCGGCTTCACGCCCTGCTCGGCCATGGAGTTGCGGAAGCGCGCCTCGTAGCGGGTCAGCGGCGTGTCCACCAAGCCCGGGATCAGGGCGTTGACGGTGATGTCGTATTCGCCGAGTTCCATGGCGGCCGACTTCATCAGGCCTAGGATCCCCCACTTGGACGCCGAATAGCTGGCGGCGTTCCTGGTGCCGTGCTTGCCCTGCATGGAGGAGAGCACGATGATCCGTCCGCGCCGGCGCGCCACCATCTTGGGCGCGAAGGCGCGGATGGTGTTGGCCGTGCCGTTCAGGTTGTTGTCGATCACGTCGCGCCAGTCGGCGTCGTCCATCTCCAGCAGCGGCTTCCAGCGCTGGATGGCGGCGTCGGCCACCACGATGTCGATCTTGCCATGATCCGCCTCCACCTGGTCGGCGATGCGGCGCAGCGCTGCGATGTCGCGGATGTCGGCCTGGACGGCGTCGCCGCGGCGGCCGTAGGCGCGGACCTGGCGCACGGTCTCGGTCAGGTCGGCGGGCGTGGCCGGCTTGGCGTTGGAGGCGGTGCTGACCGGGCCCGCGATGTCCAGCGCCACGACGTCGGCGCCGTTGGCCGCGAACTCCACCGCGATCGCCCGCCCGATCCCCCTGGCCGCGCCGGTCACCACCGCGGTCTTGCCCTGGAGCATAGAGCCGCGACCCGGCCGGATGGGCCCGGCGTAAAGTTCTGGTCGGCACCCTCGATCGCCGGA
>CAXUEN010000179.1:0-5377 GCA_964249945.1 uncultured Caulobacteraceae bacterium
GGCTGAGGGCGCCGAAGCCGTCCAGCGTGTCGACACCGTAGAGCCGCTTCACCCGCGCCTCGGCCCCCGCGGCGTCGGCGAGGGCTGCGGCCATGGGTTGAACAGCGCCGCCGCAGGCCTTGAGCGCCTCGGCCGCCGCCTCGTCGGCGAACAGGCGCTCCATGGCCAGCACTTCGGAGGGGCGGAGCGCGGCCAGGGTGGGGCCGAGCGCGGCCTTGTCCATGACCAGGCACTCCACCTCGCCGGTGGAGAGTTCGACGCTGGCCAGGGCCGCCTGGCCGCCCTTCACCGCCACCGCCGCCAGCCGGTTGGCGCCGCGGGCGTCGAGCAGGGTGTCCTCGGTCAGGGTGCCAGGCGTGAGCACCCGGACCAGCTCGCGCCGGACCACCGCCTTGTAGCCCCGCTTCTTCGCTTCGGCCGGGTCCTCCATCTGCTCGCAGACGGCGACCTTGAAGCCCTGGCGGATCAGCTTGGCGAGGTAGGGCTCCATGGCGTGGACCGGCACGCCGGCCATGGGGATGTCCTGGCCGGCGTGCTTGCCCCGGTGGGTGAGGGCGATGCCCAGCGCGCCGGCGGCGGTCCGGGCGTCCTCGAAGAACAGCTCATAGAAGTCGCCCATGCGGAAGAACAGCAGCGCATCGGGCTGGCCGGCCTTGGCGGAGAGGAACTGGGCCATCACCGGGGTGGTGTCGGCGGCGGGCGCAAAGGCGGGTGGCGCGGTCATCTGCGCGCAAGGCTACAGGCTGCGTGACCGGTCGCACATAGGCGTCGACGCCATCCCAGGCCCACGCTAGACCTGCTCAGCGGGGTCAAACCCTCTTCCAGCCCTATGTGCAAGGCGTGCTCCATTGAAAAACAGGGGGTTCAGGGCTGTCAGAGCGACGCCAAACGGGTCTGCAGCACCCTCAAAACGGCGTTGCGAGGGGTGAAAAGGGGGTTGGAAGGGGCATGAAACAGCCTAGAAACGCAGTCGCAAGGGCAGTCGGTTAGGGATGCCGGAGGGGTCAAGCGGGGGCCGAGGGACGCCGATGAAGCCGTCAGGGGCGCCTACATCACGCCCCAGATGTCGCTCGCGTACTCCCCGATGGTGCGGTCGGAGGAGAACCAGCCAACGCCGGCGGTGTTGCGAATCGCCTGGCTCCACCAGGCGGCCGGCGTGCGCCAGAGCGCGTCCACCGCGCGCTGGGCGCGGGCGTAGGCGTCGAAGTCGGCGCAGACCATGAAGCGGTCGTCGTTGTAGAGTTCGCCCACCAGGCCGGCGTAGCGGGCCTTATTGTCGGGCGAGAAGACGCCGGAGCCGATGGCGGTGAGCGCCTGGGACAGCTCCCGAGATTGCTCGATGGCCTCCGCCGGGCGGTAGCCGGCGTAGCGGCGGCCGGCGACCTCCTCGGCGGTGAGGCCGAAGATGAAGATGTTGTCGGCCCCCACCCGGTCCCTGATCTCGATGTTGGCGCCGTCCAGGGTGCCGATGGTGAGCGCGCCGTTCAGGGCGAGCTTCATGTTGCCGGTGCCCGACGCCTCCATGCCGGCGGTGGAGATCTGCTCCGACAGGTCGGCGGCGGGCACGATGCGCTCGGCCAGCGAGACGTTGTAGTTGGGGGCGAAGACTACCTTGAGCAGGTCCGAGGTCGAGGCGTCGGCGTTGACGCGCCGGGCCACGTCGTTGGCCAGCTTTATGATCAGCTTGGCGTTGTGGTAGCTGGAGGCCGCCTTTCCGGCGAAGATCTTCACCCGTGGCGCCCAGTCCCGCTCGGGGTGGGAGCGGATGTGATCGTAGAGCGCTACGGTCTCGATGATGTTGAGCAGCTGGCGCTTGTACTCGTGGATGCGCTTGATCTGGACATCGAACAGGGCGTCCGGATCGAGCCGGATGCCCTGGCTGCGGCGGATGTGGTCGGCGAGCGCCACCTTGTTGACGCGCTTGACGGCGGCGAAGCGGGCCTGGAAGCCTGTGTCGTCGGCGTGGGCGGCAACGGCCGAGATCGCCTCGGTGCGGTCCAGGAAGGCGTCGCCGATGGTCTCGCGAAGCAGACTGGTGAGGTCCGGATTGCACTGCTGCAGCCAGCGCCTGGGCGTGATGCCGTTGGTCTTGTTGTTGATACGCTTCGGGTACAGACGATGTAAGTCGGCGAAGACGGTCTGCTTCATCAGCTGAGTGTGCAGGGCCGCCACCCCGTTGACGCTGTGGGCCCCTGCGAAGGCCAGGTTGGCCATGCGCACCCGCCGTTCGCCGCTCTCGTCGATGAGCGAGATGGCGGCGATGGTGTGATCGTCCGCCCACGGATGAGCGCGGGCTTCGCGCAGCAGGCGGGCGTTGATGGCGTAGATCAGCTGCATGTGGCGAGGCAGCAGTCGCTCAAACATGGGCAGCGGCCAGGTCTCCAGGGCCTCCGGCAACAGGGTGTGGTTGGTGTAGCCGAAGGTGGCCTGGGTGATGCGCCAGGCTTCGTCGAACTCCAGGTCGTGGACGTCGACCAGCAGCCGCATCAGCTCGGCCACTGAGACGGCGGGATGAGTGTCGTTGAGCTGTACGGCGGCCTTGTCGGCCAGGGTGTGGATGTCGCCGAAATACTGCATGTGGCGGCGCACCACGTCCTGCAGCGAGGCGGAGGAGAAGAAGTACTCCTGGCGCAGGCGCAGCTCCTGTCCCGCCGGATGGGCGTCGGCGGGGTAGAGCACCCGGGTCAGCTGCTCGGCGCGATTGCTGTCGGCCAGCGCCGTGGTGTAATCGCCGGCGTTGAAGGCGTCGAGCTTCAGCGGGTCCACCGCCTGGGCGCTCCACAGACGCAGCGTGTTCACCCGCACGCCCCGCCAGCCGACCACCGGCGTGTCGACCGCTGTGGCGATGACCCGCTCGGCCGGGCGCCACTTGACCGCGCCCGCATCGGCGCTGACCACCTCGCCGCCGAAGCCGATGTGGTAGCTGCTCTCGCGACGCTCGAATTCCCAGGGGTCGCCGTGGGCCAGCCAGGTCTCGGGCAACTCCACCTGCCACCCGTCGTCAATGCGCTGACGGAACATGCCGTTCACGTAGCGGATGCCGTAGCCGTAGGCGGGCAGGTCCATCGACGCCAGGCTCTCCATGAAGCAGGCGGCGAGCCGGCCCAGGCCGCCGTTGCCCAGCGCCGCGTCCGGCTCGATCTCCTCGATGGCGGCGAGATCGACGCCCAGCGAGGCGAGGGCGTCGCGCACCTCCTCGTTCAGGCCGAGGTTGGTGAGGGCGTCGCGGAGCAGGCGCCCGATCAGGAACTCCAGGCTGAGATAATAGACCCGCTTGGCGCCGGCCGCATGGGCTGAGCGGGTGGAGGCCATCCACCGGTCGATGACCCCGTCGCGCACGGTCAGGATGGTGGCGGCCAGCCAGTCGTGGGGGCGGGCGGCCCGGGCGTCCTTGCCGATGCGATAGATCAGGCTCGCCACGATCCGGTCGGCAAATGAGGGGGAGGCGACGGGCGGCTTGGGGTCTGGCGAGGTCAGGGTCACGTCGGACAGGGCTGGATGATCCCGGCCCGATTGGCAAGGCGCAAGACCGTCTTCCTTCGTGGACGCCTCCGCCACCAGGAGCGGCGCGGGACCAAGAAATATCTCGCCTGTCCGGCGTCCTCCCGCTCGCGACGGCGAGAGGATCACGCCCCGATCGGCTTCAGCTCCGAGCCGAGCGGGGCGGTGGCGGTGCGGCGCGTCTTGAACAGGCTTCGAGCGGCGTAGAAAAGGCCGACCAGCGGGACGGCCCACTGCAGTACGTCCAGGGCCGGAGTCGATTCGCACAGCGCCTGCACCGTGACGCCCAGCAGGCGGACGATTAGGGCCAGCAGGGCGGCGCCGCCGATCCGCCGCGCATATCCCAGGCGACTGAACCCGCCCCCCAGCACCGCAATCAGGGCGAACAGCACAAACAGCGGAATGTACATCGGCGAGGTCAGGCGCGAGTTCCACTCCGCCGCCATTTTCTTGCGCAACGGCTTGTTGAGGTTGGCGTGCGAGTCGGGAAAGACCAGCTCGTGCAGGTACATATCGGAGGGCTTGTAGGCCAGCACGTCTGTGGTGTCGACATACGGCGTCAGATCCAGCGTGTACTCGTCGAACTTTAGGTAGTTCAGCACGCCGGTAGGACTGAACTGCTCGTTGGAGCCCTGGCGCATGACCAGGACCGGGGCTGAGCCCTTGCGCACGATGATCCCGCTCTTGGCGTCGTAGGTGGCCGAGCTGTGGTCGGCGCGGAGTTGGTGGATGAACAGGTTGTGCAGGCGGTTCTCCGCATCCACCCGCTGGGCGTAGACGGTCAGGCCGCCCGGGCTCTCGCTGAACTGGCCCTCCTTGACCAGGCTGCCGACCAGGTCGGTGCGGGCCTTGAACAGCTCCTCCCGGGTGATGCGGCCGCAGAGCGGAGCCAGCCAAAGGCTGATCGCCAGCATGACCATGGCGGCCCAGGCGCACAGGCGAAGCGCCGGGCTCGCCACCTGCCAGCGGCTCATGCCGGCGGCGAAGCAGACCACGATCTCCTGCTCGGTGTGCAGCTTGTTGACCGCGAACAGGGTGGCCACGAAGGCCGAGATGGGCAGGACGAAGCCGATCAGGTTGGGGATGGTCAGCGACACCAGCCGCAGGAAAAGCCAGGCCGCCTGTCGCTGGCTGACCACGATGGTCAAAAGCTGCAGGCTGCCGCTGAGCACGGCCACGCCCGTGAGCGCGGCGGTGGCCGCCAGCGTCGGAATCAGCAGTTCCCTGAACAGGTAGCGTTGGACGAAGAGCATGCGGGAAGAGCTAGGGGCGCCCAGCGGCTGGATTTAGCCCCTTGGACCGGAAAGCGCGGCCCCGCACAAGCTTTGCAGAGGGCGGTCCCTAGCTCGCCCTGTCGGCGACTCCGGCCGCCATGGCCGCGTTGAAGGCGTGCACCGCCGCAGCCGGTCCCTCGGGGTGGCCCCAGACGGCTGCGCTGACGGCCAGGAAGTCGGCGCCCGCCTGAGCCAGCCCCTGGGCGGTCTCCACGGTGATGCCGCCGATGGCCACGCACGGCGTCAGCATGGCGGCCTGCCAGGCGGCGAGCAGTTCCGGCTCAGCGCGCGTACGGGCCGCCTTGGTGGCCGTGTCGAAGAAGGCGCCGAAGGCCACGTAGTCCGCCCCCGCCTCCGCCGCCTCCATGCCCAGGTGCAGGCTGTCGTGGCAGGTGACCCCCACCATGCCCTGGCCACCGACCGCCTGGCGCGCCTCGGCATAGCTCGCATCGTCCTGGCCCACGTGCACCCCGTCGCAGCCGAGCCGTGCGGCGAGGTCGGGGCGGTCGTTCAGGATCGCCGCCGCGCCGTGCGCCTGCGCCAGCGGGGCCAGCGCGTCCACCGCGCGGCGGTACACCAGCGGGAGGTACACCGTCGCCACC
>CAXUEN010000180.1:0-5368 GCA_964249945.1 uncultured Caulobacteraceae bacterium
GGCGCGGCCTGGGGCTCAGCGGCGTCCGCCCGGCCCGCGGCGGAGAGCCGCCCGCCCGCGGACGTCGCGGCCGACGTCCATCGCCACCCCCAGGAGGTCATGGCCTTCGCTGGCGTGAAGCCCGGAGACACGGTCATCGAGATGATGCCCGGTGCCGGCTATTATACGCGCCTGCTCTCCAGGGCCGTGGGTCCAAGTGGCAAGGTCTTCGCCGTCGTTCCCAATGTCCTCGCCAAGATGAAGCCGGAGGCGGTGACCTCCGAGCGCGCCCTGGCCGCGGAGCCGGGCTATGGCAACGTCACCGTCGTAGTGGAAGGGCTGGGCCACATCACCGACCAGGGACCTGCCGACGTGGTCTGGACCACCCAGAACTACCACGACCTGCATAACGATCACCTGCCGCCGGACACGGCCGTGGCGGTCAACATCGCCGTGGCCGAGGCGTTGAAGCCCGGCGGCGTCTACTTGGTCGAAGATCACGTGGCCGCGGCTGGCGCCGGCGCCAGCCAGGCCAGCACTCTGCATCGTATTGAGCCGGCCTTCGCCCGCGCCGAGATCGAACGGTCCGGCCTGCGATTCGACGGCTCAAGCCCGGTGGTCGCCAACCCGGCCGACCCGCATACGGCCGCTGTGTTCGACCCCTCGATCCGCGGCCGCACCGACCAGTTCGTGTTCCGGTTCCGCAAGGGCGTACCCTGACCGGAGCCGCCTCCATAGCCGGCATTGGACAAGTCGGTCTGAACGCTGCAAACCGGAAGCGTACTATATACTACGCCCGTTCACCCACTTGTCCGCGCATGGACGCGAGGCGTAGAAGGCCGTTATGACCCCTGAGGGCTACAAGTCCGCTTTCCGCGCCGCGGTGGATCAGGTCCGTTCCGAAGGCCGCTACCGGGTCTTCACCGACGTGAAGCGCCGCTGCGGCGACTTCCCCCGCGCCACCTGGACCTGCGACGACGGGACCGAGCGCGAGGTCGTGGTCTGGTGTTCCAACGACTATCTCGGCCAGGGGCAGAACCCCATGGTGCTGTCGGCCATGCAGGACGCCATCGCCACCTGCGGCTCGGGCTCCGGCGGCACCCGCAACATCTCCGGCACCACCCACTTCCATGTAGAGCTGGAGCGCGAACTGGCCGACCTGCACGACAAGAGCAGCGCCCTGCTGTTCACCTCGGGCTACGTGGCCAACGAGGCGGCGCTGTCTACGCTCTACAAGATCCTGCCCGGCCTGATCATCTTCTCCGATGCCCAGAACCACGCCTCCATGATCGCGGGCATCCGGAATGGCGGCGGGGCGCGCCACGTGTTCCGCCACAACGACCTGGAGCATCTGGAGAGCTTGCTGAAGGCGGCGCCGGCGGACGCGCCCAAGCTGGTGGCGTTCGAGAGCGTCTATTCCATGGACGGCGACATCGCCGACCTAGCCGGCGCCGTGGGCCTAGCGAGGCGCTACGGCGCCATGACCTACCTCGACGAGGTGCATGCGGTGGGCATGTACGGCGCCCGCGGTGCAGGCGTCGCCGAGCGCGACGGCGTGATGGCCGAGATCGACATCGTCGAGGGGACCCTCGGCAAGGCGTTCGGCGTCATGGGCGGCTACATCGCCGGCGACGCCGACCTTGTGGACGCCATCCGGCTCTACGCCTCGGGCTTCATCTTCACGACTTCATTGCCGCCGGCCCTGACCGCGGCGGCGCTGGCCAGCGTGCGCTGGCTGAAGACCCACGGCGAGATACGCGCCCGCCACCAGGAGCGCGCGGCCACCCTGAAGCGCCGCTTCCACGAGGCGGGCCTGCCGGTGATGGACAATCCAAGCCACATCGTGCCGGTGCTGGTGGGCGATCCGGTGCACTGCAAGCTGATTAGCGACCTGCTGCTTGCCGACCATGGCGTCTACGTCCAGCCAATCAACTATCCCACCGTGCCCAAGGGGACCGAGCGGCTGCGCTTCACGCCGACGCCCTTCCACACCGACGCCATGATGGACGACTTGGTGCGAGCGATGCAGGGGCTGTGGACGCGCTGCAACGTCAAGCGGCTGGGCGGGGTGGCGGCCTAGGCGTTCAGGTCTGCTCCGCCACAAAGCGGAGCACTCCGGCCTGACGAAGCAGCCCTGTATCCGAGGGATGATTCATCCCGTCTAGAACGGGTACCTCCTCGAGATCGAAGGGGCTAAGACCCTCTAGGCACGCCAAATTGACGCCGTACTGATTTGGGTTGGAGCGCCGTTGGTGGTGAGTGTAGATGCCGCACTTAGAGCAGAAGTGGTGCTTAGCCGAGCCAGTGTTGAAGGTGTAGGTGGCGAGAAACTCTTCGCCTCGCGTCACGGTAAGCCCGCCCAATTCGGCCGACACCGCCACCGCGCCTCGCATCCGGCACAAGGAGCAGGTGCATCGCCGGGCCGTTCGCAGGCCATCTGTCAGCGTCGCCTCGAATTGGACCGCACCGCAGTGACAACGCCCGCGCATACGCGCAGCAACCTCCTTCATACCTTAGCTCCGCTGAAAGGCTGGCTCCATGCTAGGCGGCGGCGAGGCTTTCGGGAAGCCGGCGTCGTCCTCGTTGTGACCGCCTTGCAAACGGCCTAGAACCATCGCTCCCGTCGCCGTTCGAGTTTCTTCCATGACCGACACGCTGACCGCGCCCGCCGTCGCCCGCCGCGACATCCACGCCGGCTTCTTCCAGACGCCGCTGGAGCAGTCCGACCCGGCGCTGATGCAGACGATCGCCGAGGAGCTGAATCGCCAGCAGACCCAGATCGAGCTGATCGCCTCGGAGAACATCGTCTCCCGCGCGGTGCTGCAGGCGCAGGGGTCCGTGCTCACCAACAAGTATGCCGAGGGCTATCCGGGCAAACGCTATTACGGCGGCTGCGAGTACGTGGACGAGGCCGAGCGGCTGGCCCAGGAGCGGGCGCGCGAGCTTTTTGGCTGCAGCTTCGTCAACGTCCAGCCGCACTCGGGCGCCCAGGCCAACAACGCGGTGTTCCTGGCGCTGATGAAGCCCGGCGACACCTTCGTGGGCATGGACCTGGCCGCCGGCGGCCACCTGACCCACGGCAGCCCCGCCAATTACTCGGGCAAGTGGTTCCATCCGGTCACCTATGGCGTGCGCCCGGACGACCACTTGATCGACTACGACAAGCTCTCTGACACGGTGCTGCAGGCCATGCCAAAGCTGGTGATCGCCGGCGGCTCGGCCTACAGCCGCCATATCGACTTCAGGCGTTTCCGGGAGATCGCCGATTCGGTGGGCGCCTACCTGATGGTGGACATGGCCCATTACGCCGGCCTGATCGCGGCGGGCGTCTATCCGAGTCCGATCCCCCACGCCCACATCTGCACCACGACCACCCACAAGACCCTGCGCGGCCCCCGCGGCGGCATGATCCTCTCCAACGACGAGGCGCTGGGCAAGAAGATCAACTCCGCCGTCTTCCCGGGCCTCCAGGGCGGCCCGCTGATGCACGTCATCGCCGCTAAGGCGGTCGCTTTTGGCGAGGCGCTCAAGCCGGAGTTCAAGACCTACGCCCAGGCGGTGATCGACAACGCGCGCGTGCTCGCCGCCACCTTGAAGGACGCCGGCCTCGACATCGTCTCCGGCGGCACCGACAGCCATCTGATGTTGGTGGACCTGCGCCCCAAGAACGCCACCGGCCGCGCCGCCGAGGTGGCGCTGGAGCGGGCCAACATCACCTGCAACAAAAACGGCGTCCCCTTCGACACCGCGCCCTTCACCATCACCTCCGGCATCCGCCTGGGCTCCCCGGCCGCGACCACGCGGGGCTTCGGCAAGGCCGAGTTCAAGCGGGTGGGCGAGCTGATCGCCACGGTGGTGGACACGCTCGCCGGCGACAGCGAGGGCGACCCTGCAGTGGAGGCCCGCGTGCGCGACGAGGTTCTGGACCTCACGGCGCGCTTTCCTATCTACGCCTAGCGTCGTGCTTCGCTCATCCCGGCGAATACCCGGACCCAGATCGTAGGGCTGGACCTCAGGCCCGTTTCGCGCGGTGAGCCTTCCCATCGCACCGCCTTATGATCTGGGTCGCGGCATTCGCCGGGATGAGCGGTAACTAGTGACCGGAGGACCCTGACCCTTGCGTTGCCCGTTCTGCGGCCATGCCGAAAGCCAGGTGAAGGACAGCCGCCCTTCGGAGGACAACGCCGCCATCCGGCGCCGTCGGTTCTGCACGGAGTGCGGCGGCCGCTTCACCACCTTCGAGCGGGTGCAGCTGCGCGAGCTGACCATCGTCAAGCGCTCCGGCCGGCGCACGCCCTTCGATCGGGAAAAGCTGGTCCGCTCCATCGCCATCGCCATCCGGAAGCGCCCCATTGATACGGAGCGCTCCGATCGCATGGTCTCGGGCATCGTGCGCCAGCTGGAAAGCTGGGGCGAGACCGACATCCCGTCCTCAGTCGTTGGCGAGATGGTGATGAAGGCGCTGAAGGGCCTCGATGAGGTGGCCTATGTCCGCTACGCCTCGGTCTACCGCGACTTCCGCGAGACCTCCGACTTCGCCAAGTTCCTGACCCAGGAAGGTTTGAACGAGGAGGTCGAGGCTTGAGCAGGCCGCCTGCCGCCCTGACCTACACCGACCGCCAGGCCCGCTCCGTCGCCCGCCTCGCCGCGGTCCAGGCGCTGTACCAGATGGAGGTAGCGGGCGCCGGTGTGGAGACGGTGGTGCGCGAGTTCGCCGAGCACCGCTTCGGCCGCGACCTCGAGGGTCAGCGCCTGGCGGACGCCGATGAGGCCTTCTTCGCCGAGATCGTGCGCGGCGTCGTTTCCGATCAGGCGGTTCTCGACGCCGCCATTCGTAAGCGCCTGGCCGCCAACTGGAGGCTCGACCGGCTGGACGCCACTGTCCGCGCGGTCCTGCGCTGCGCCGCCTTCGAGCTTAACACCCGGGACGACGTGCCCTGCGAGGTGGTGATCGACGAGTACGTCGAGCTGGCCAAGGCCTTCGTCGACGCCAGGGAGGGCGCCTTCGTCAACGCCGCGCTGGACGGGGTGGCCCGCGACCTGCGCGACGCCTGATGTCCGCCGCCGATCGGCCTGCAGACGCCGAGCCGGACGAGTTCGAGCAGATCGCGCGCCTGTACCGCCCCCTGACGCTGGGCTCGCCCGAAGCGCTGGGCCTGCGCGACGATGTCGCCGTGCTGCCGTCCCGGCCTGGCTTCGATCTCGTGGTGACCGCCGACGCCATGGTGGCCGGCGTACATTTTCTGCCCGACGAACCCCTGGACCTGGTGGCGCGCAAGCTGCTGCGGGCCAACCTGTCGGACCTGGCCGCCAAGGCCGCCGAGCCGCACGGATATCTGCTCACCGTCGCCTGGCCGCGGGGGGTGGGTTTCCAAGGGCGGTCGCGGTT
>CAXUEN010000181.1:0-5353 GCA_964249945.1 uncultured Caulobacteraceae bacterium
GGCGTGGTGGTGGCGGACGTGGCCACGGCGCACCCGCTGAGCGACGTGCAGCGCGAGCAGCAGGTCCACCGCCTCGCCATAGACCTCCTCAGGGTCGTCGCCTGCGTCCAGTCGGTCGCGGAACAGGTCGGAGCCGAGGTCCTCCAGCACCGCGAAGCCCTGCGCCGCATCCAGCGCCACCACGGCAGGGGCGGACAGGCCGCGATCGCGCAGGAAGCCCGCCACCGCGGCCCAGGCGTCCACCCGTCCGCCGGCCAGCCGCGTCACCGCGTTGTAGCCGAGCGCCAGCCTCTCGTCCGGCGTAGCGTCCGCAGGCGCGATCGCGCTCTCCGCGGCCGGGGGCGCATCCATCAGGATCAGGGGCGCCGCGCCGCCTGGCGGGTGCAGCCGCACATAGGCCCGGGTGGAGGCGTCACCCGCCATCGGCTCGCGCGCCGCGTCCGCCAGCCCCTGCACCCACAGGAACGCCTCGCGCGCCTCCGGCCGGCCGGCCAGGTCCAGGGACGCAGCGTCAGTCCCGCGCGGATCGGAGAAGATCGTGCTCACGCCCCGTCCATACGCCATGTCCCCACCACGTCGCGAGGCGGCCGCCGTCCTCTGCGATCTCCAGCCGCACGTCCAGCCGGTCGGGCGGCAGGGCGCCCTCCAGCCGCTCGCTCCACTCCACCACCGCCGCGCCGACGTCGAGCGCCTCGTCCAGGCCGATCTCGAAGGCCTCCTCAGGCCGTTTCAGCCGGTAGAGGTCGAAGTGCGCTACCGGGAAGTCCGGTCCCTGGTAGGTCTGCATCAGGGTGAAGGTCGGGCTCGGCACGTCCTGGTCCGGCCGGGTCAGGGCCCGCACCAGACCCCGCGCCAGGGTGCTCTTGCCCGCGCCGAGCGGCCCGAACAGGCAGACCGCCTCGCCGGTGCGCAGGCGTAGCGCCAGCTTCGCGCCGAAGGCTCCCAGCGCCTGCGGCGAGGCGAAGCGGGTCGGCGGGCGGTCGCGCTCCGGGGCTTGCATGGACGCGCCGTTTCCCATGCGCTATCGACCCCGGCAAGCCGGAGACCGGCGCGACGACCGACGGTGAGGGACGCGAGGACTTGGAGGGCACGGACGGGCGCATCCTGATCCTGGGCGCGGGCCACGCCGGCGGCACGGCGGCGGCGCTGCTGCGCCAGCAGGGCTGGAGCGGCCCGGTGACCCTGCTGGGCGAGGAGCCCGTAGCGCCCTACCAGCGGCCGCCCTTGTCCAAGGCCTGGCTGAAGGGCGAGGCCGACGCGGACTCCCTCGCCCTGCGACCGGAGAGCTTCTACGCCGAGCACCGCATCGACCTGCGCCTCGGCGCCCGGGCGGACCGCATTGTGCGGCGCGAGGCCGGCGGCGAGGTAAGGCTGGAGGGCGGCGGGGCCCTGGCCTACGACCGTCTGATCCTGGCCACGGGCTCGCGCGCCCGCCGCATCCCCCTGCCTGGACTGGAGCTGGACGGGGTGCTGGAGCTGCGCACCGCCGCCGACGCCGACCGGCTGAAGGCGGCGATCACCCCCGGCGCGAGGCTGGCGGTGGTCGGCGGGGGCTATATCGGCCTGGAGGCCGCCGCTTCCGCCCGGGCGCTCGGCGCCGAGGCCGTGGTCATAGAGCTGCAGCCGCGCCTGCTGGCCCGGGTGGCGCACGAGGCGCTCTCCGCATTCGTGCACGACTATCACTGCGCCCGGGGCGTATGCTTCGAACTGGCCGCCGGCGTGTCGGCGCTGGAGGGCGAGGCGGGGCGGGTCTGCACGGTGCGCCTGGCCGACGGGCGGGCGATCGCCTGCGACGCGGCCCTGATCGGCGTCGGCGCGGTGCCAAACCAGGAACTGGCTGAAGCGGCGGGCCTGGACTGCGACGGCGGGGTAGTGGTCGATCTCACGGCCCGCACCTCGGACCCCCGCATCTACGCCATCGGCGACTGCACCCGCCGCCCCCTGCCGCTCTACGGCTGCATGGGGCGGCTGGAAAGCGTGCCCAATGCGCTGGAGCAGGCCAAGCAGGCCGTGGCCGACCTCTGCGGGACCAAGCCGCCGACGCCCGAGACGCCCTGGTTCTGGTCCGACCAGTTTGATTTGAAGCTGCAGATCGCCGGCCTGCCGCTGGATGCGGTGCGCACCGTGGTGCGCGGCGAGCCCGCCACCGCCCGCTTCGCCGTCTTCCACCTGAACGCCCAGGATCAAGTCCAGGCGGTGGAGGCCATCAACGCGATCCCGGAATTCATGGCCGGCCGCCAGCTGATCGGCTCGCGCCGGTCCGTGCAGCCCGCTAAGCTGGGCGACACTTCCATTTCCATGAAGGAGGTCGCGGCCTGACCGCCGGCCTTCCTCATCCTCTTCCACCTCCCGCGGACGCCCATGGCCAAGATCACCTACATCGAGTTTAACGGGACCGAGCACGTCGTCGACGTGAAGCCCGGCCTGACCGTCATGGAAGGGGCGGTGAAGAACAACATCCCCGGCATCGACGCCGACTGCGGCGGGGCCTGCGCCTGCGCCACCTGCCACGTCTATGTCGACCCTGGCTGGACGGAGAAGACCGGCACGCCCTCGGCCATGGAGGAGAGCATGCTCGACTTCGCCGAGGCGGTGGAGCCGAACTCGCGCCTCTCCTGCCAGATCAAGGTCACCGAGGCGCTAGACGGCCTGTCGGTGCGCATGCCCGAAAGCCAGCACTGAGCTTGGCCGGGCGGTGCGGCGGCGCACGAAAGCTTCCGCCCCGCCTGGAAACGCGGTAATCGCCCGCGGCGTGGCCTGGTAGCTCAGCAGGATAGAGCAGCGCTTTCCTAAAGCGGAGGTCGGGGGTTCGAGTCCCTCCCAGGCCGCCACGCAGTCCGCCCCGACAGTCTCCGCCGAGATCGGCTCCGGCAAGCCGCGGTGACGTCTGACCTTTCCCGTGCAAGCCGCGGTTCAGGCGCGGCGTGGGGGCGCCCAAACGCGCCCTTTTCGCCCCCAAACACGCCCCAAGTCTCCGCTACCGTTCCGGCGACCACCGGTTCACCCGGAGACCCACCTTCCCTGCTATTCCCGTGAGCAGCGACTTTCCGCGCATCGTTCATGCGCGACCTTTGATGTCTTAGGCGCTAAGCTGCTGTTTCTACCACGCTTTAGGCGCGTTTGCCCCGCTACTCGCCGCCTGCAGAACAGGGATCGTTGTTTTGTGGATCAGTGATCTGGCTTTGAGCGAACAGGGATCGCCTGCGTGCCTTTAGGGATTCTGCCGGACTAGCCGAACGCCCGCTTTTGAGCAGCCCGATGCGCCCCGGCCAAGCCGCTTCGACGGCGTGCTGAGGACCAGCTACTGGCCCAGGAGCATGGCCCGCTGGTCCGCCCAGGCCAGCGGCAGTTCCGACTTCAGCAGGATGCGCAGCTTAAGATGATCGGGCTCTGCGCCTTGCAGGATGAGCTTCTACAGGTCGGGGGCCAGGAACGGCAGCCGGGCCAGCTGGCGCCTGTGGTGGGTGTCGGGCGAGCTCGCCTGCAAGAGCTGCGAGGCGGATGTCAGCGGCGAGGCGTTCCGCTCCAGGAGCTCGGCATGGGAGGACTTTAGCGCCTCCACCAGCCCCGGGTTCGGTTCGCGCGTCTTCGGCTCCGGCTTGGTTCCCACCAGCCACGTCCGCCCGCCGCGGAGCTGCATGCGCTGGGGCCAACACGACCCGGACAGCGCCCTCGCCGCCCTGCACTGCCTTCTCCTCCGGCGCGAGCCGCGCCCTCAGCGCCTCGAAAGCGAGCTCGGGATGATCCCTGTCGGCCAGCGCCTCCAGCTCGAGCACCAGCTGGGTGTCGGACTGGCGGAGCTCGACCCGGCGAAGCATTCGGCCGGCCCGAGCGCCGGCCGCCCGGTCAGGCGGCGCAGATGCTCCATGATCGCCGTCTCCAAGGCCGCCGCGCCCACCCGGCGGATGACGTCCGCCTCGCCCGCCGGGGCAGCGCCGCGCTGCAGGCTCGCCGCTATGTAGTAGCGGTACGGCCGGCCCCTCCGGCAGTAGGCGAAGCTCGGGCTCATCGCCTCGCCGTCGGACGCGAACAGTCTGCCCGTCAGCAGCGCCTCGGAGACCCGGGCGCCGCGTTCACGCCGGCCGACCCGGTTCTGCTGCAGCGCCGCCTGCACCGCCTCGAACAGCCGCGTCCACGATGGCCGGATGCAGGCCGGGTGCACGGCTGTCCTGTGCACGATCTGGCCGAGATAGAGCCGGTTCTGCAGGATGTGGAACAAGGCGCCTCGCCCGATCGCCACCCCACCGAGCTTGGCGCCCTCGCGGGTGATGCGGATCTTGGACCGCACGCCTTGCGCCTGGAGCTCGGCCCTAAGCCGGTTGACCGAACCCAGCTCCAGGTAGCGGCGGAAGATGGCGCGCACCGTCTCCGCCTCGCTGGGGTTGACCACCAGGGTGCGCCCCTGCGCGTCGTAGCCCAGCGGCGGACAGCCGCCCATCCACATGCCCTTGGCCTTGCTAGCGCGATCTTGTCGCGGATGCGCTCGCCGGTGACCTCGCGCTCGAACTGGGCGAAGGACAGCAGCACGTTCAACGTCAGGCGGCCCATGGAAGAGGTGATGTTGAACGCCTGGGTGACGGAGACAAAGGAGACCACCCTCACCCGCTCGGCCGAGCTCGAACAGTCCATCGCCTTGGTGCAGGACGGCGTGCCCCTGGCCAAGGGCAGGCTCTACTCCACCAGCTTCTTCGACTCCGACCGGATCGAGTTCATTAAGGGCACGGAAGCCACCCTGTTCGGGAAGAACTCCAGCCTGGGCGCCATCGACGTGGTGGACCGCCAGCCGGGCCATGCGCCGTCGTTCGAGGGCCGCGCCGGCTACGAGGCCGTCGACGGCGGCTTCACCGTCGATGCGGCGGGCGACATCCCCTGTCGCCCAGGGTTCAGGTGCGGCTCGCCGCCCCACTACAACGACCTGGACGGCTGGGTGCACAACGACATCACCGACCACGACGGGCCCCAGCAGAAGGACACCGGCCTGCGCGACCTGATCCGCGCCGAGCCGAACGACCAGCTGACGCTCACCGCCCTCTACCAGTACGCCGACAACCGCCAGATCGGCTACAGCATGCAGCTGATCGGCGACATCCCGCCCTCGGAGGGCGACGGCGTATTCGACGACCACGCCTCCCAGTACACCAGCCGGACCGGCGACCACGACACCCAGCACCGCACCCGCACCGACATCGCCAGCTTCAAGGCGGACTGGCGGATCGGGACTCACACCCTGACCGCCCAGACCTCCTTCATACACTATGACCTCTACTATGCCGACGACCTGGACTTCAGTCCCGACGATACCCTCACCCTCATCCGCAAGGAACACTACAACCAGGTCGCCCAGGAGTTCCGG
>CAXUEN010000182.1:0-5317 GCA_964249945.1 uncultured Caulobacteraceae bacterium
CTGCTGATCCAGCGCGTAAAGCAGGCCGAGCCCATCGGTGTTGCGGGCGGTGATGGCTCCCCCCTCCTCGAACAGCAGCAGGTTGGCGGCGCCCGCCGCCGCCGCCGCCGCATCGACGTGGTCCGCCAGGGCGAGAGCCGCCGCCTTGAACGGTAGGGTGACGTTCAGCCCCGCGACCATGCCGCCTTTAAGGCCCGCGACGAAGGCGTCGAAACGGTCCGGCGGCGGCGAGAAGGGGACATAGACGGCGTCGAGCCCCGCCGCGGCGATCCAGGCGTTGTGGATCAGGGGGCTGAGGGACTGGCGCACCGGCGAGCCCACCACGCCGGCCACCCTGGCCGCGCCGCTGAAGGCCATCGGGCTCAAGCCGCCACCTGGCCCTGGAACCGCAGGAAGGCCAGCAGCGGCAGCAGCGGCAGACCCAGCACGGAGAAGTAGTCGCCCTCGATCGTTTCGAACAGCTGCACCCCCATGGCCTCGAGCCGGTAGGCGCCGACGCAGCCCAGCAGCGCCTCGCCCTCGGCCGTCAGATAGGCGTCCAAGAAAGCGTCGCCGAAGCCGCGCATCCGCAGGCGCACGCTGGCGACGGTCCGCCAGAGCACCACCCCGCCCCGGCACACGGCCACCGCGGCGTGGAGCCGGTGCTCACGCCCGCGAAGGGCCAGCAGCTGGCTCCGGGCGGCGGCGAGGGTCGGAGGCTTGTCGAACAGGTGGCCGTCGAGGTCGAGCGTCTGGTCGGCGCCGATCGTCAGGCCCTCTTCGCGCTGCGAGACCGCCAGCCCCTTGGCCTCGGCCAGGGTCAAGGCGATCGCCTCAGGATCCTCTCCGTCGGCGAGGGCGCGCTGCTTCAAGGCCTCCTCGTCCACCTCCGCTGGCCGGACCTGGAAGGCCATGCCGGCGTCGGTGAGCAGGCGGGCCCGGGCGGGGCTGCGGGAGGCGAGGACCAGGGCGCTCACGCCAGCGCCTCAGTCCCGCCCGGCGCGTTGCGGCTGTTCAGCAGGTTGATGATGGCGGCGGCGGTCTCCTCCACCGAGCGGCGGGTGACGTCGATCACCGGCCACCCCTGCGCCTCGAACAAGCGGCGCGCACGTACCGTCTCCTCGCGCACGGCGTCCACGTCCACATAGGTGCTCTCGCGGGTCTCGTTTAGGGAAAGCAGGCGGTTGCGACGGATCTGGATCAGCCGGTCCGGGGAGACCAGCAGGCCCACGATCATCGGCCGGGTGGCTCCGAACAGCGTTTCGGGCAAAGCCGAGCCGGGAACCAGGGGGACGTTGGCCGCTCGCACCCCGCGATGGGCGAGATAGATGCTGGTCGGCGTCTTGGAGGTGCGGCTGACGCCCACCAGCACCACGTCGGCGGAGTCCAGATCCTGGCCGCCATGGCCGTCGTCGTGGCCGATGGCGTAGTTCAGCGCCTCGATTCGGTTGAAGTAGTCGTTGTCCAAGGCGTGCTGGACCCCGACCCGGGTGGTCAGGGAAGCGCCCAGATACCGGCCGAAAGAGGCCGTCATCGGGTCCAGCGCAGCGATGCAGGGGCATTCCAGCCGACGGCAGCCGTCCTCCAGACCCACCCGCATCTCACGGTCCACGATGGTGTGGACCACCACGCCCGGCGCGGACTCCACCTCCTTCATCACCCGCTCGAGCTGACGGGAGGAGCGGATCAGCGGGTAGATATGCTCGATCGGCAGCACGTTGTCGAAGCGCGCGCACACCGCCTTGGTGATGGCGTTCAGCGTCTCTCCCGTCGAGTCGGAGATCAGGTGCACGTGGAAGTAGGTGGCGAGGCGCTGGGCTGGGCTCATGAGGGCCTTGGCGCGCGAGCGCCTGCGGTCTGGCGTTTCGAGGGTGCTTCGGACGGTCGCAGCCGAAAGCTGGGGACTTGCGCGGGGATATTGCCCCGCCGGCCTGGGGATTGAAACCACCGACGAACGCCGCAATCACGGATCCACGTCACGGCTGTGACACATTTCGGACAAGGGGGTTACCCTATCGTTAACGGCGCCCAGGTGGAAAGCCTGTGGCCAAGCCCCGAGCAATCCCGCCCGCCGCAGAGGCGTCCCACCTTCAGATCTGGCGTGAGGCTAGACCAAGCCCCTTTGCGCGTTCGCCTTTTTCACCATTATCGACGATCTTAACAGACGGGACGGGCTGTCGCATCCAGGAGGTGGATGCGCTTCGGGCAGCGTCGAGGCCGTCCGTGTACGGTCACATCGCTCCACAATCTCCACCGGCCCACTAACTTCCTCCCGCCTCTTAACGAGTCGTTAAGTTTAAGGGGCAGAGCAGGGCGCTTGAGCCTGGAGCCGGCAGGGGCTTTAAGCCCCGCATGACCAGCCCTGCGGGTAAGCCCCACCGCCTGCACGTCTCACCGGCGCCACCGCTCTGCGTCACCGGTCAGGCTTGTGGCCGAGCACGTCAGACGACGGCCGGTGAGCGGGTGCAACGAGGGGCCTGCCAGGTGCTCGCGCATGGTTGAGGCGGCGGCGACCATCCCGCCCAGCGGGGCCGGTGTGCGCAAGCGCTTGGCCGTGGTGCTGTTCAACCTCGGGGGCCCGGACGATCTGGACGCGGTCCAGCCCTTCCTGTTCAACCTGTTCAACGATCCCGCCATCATCGGCCTGCCCTGGCCGCTCCGTCCCCTGCTGGCGCAGCTGATCTCCAGCCGCCGGCGCGAGGAGGCCAGCGCCAACTACGCCGTCATGGGCGGAGCGTCGCCGCTGCTGCGCGAGACCGAGGCGCAGCGGGTCAGGCTGGAGGCCAGGCTGGCGACGACCCTGCCGGACTACGACACGCGCTGCTTCATCGCCATGCGCTACTGGAAGCCCTTCACCAGGGATGCGGCGCGGGAGGTCGGGGCCTTCGCGCCGGACGAGGTGGTCCTGCTGCCGCTCTACCCCCAGTATTCCACCACGACGACGGGCTCCTCGGCCAGGGCCTGGCGCAAGGCCTACAAGGGACCCGGGCGCACTCACGAGGTCTGCTGCTTCTTCGATTCGCCGGGCCTGGCGTCCGCCCACGCCCGCCGCATCCACGACACCTTCGAGGCGGCCGGGCGCCCGAAGAACCTGCGACTGCTGTTCTCCGCACACGGCCTGCCCGAGCAGGTGATCCAGCGCGGCGACCCCTACCAGCACCAGGTGGAGCGGACCTGCGAAGCGATCGTGTGCGAACTCGGCGGGGAATGGGACTGGAGCGTCTGCTACCAGAGCCGCGTTGGGCCCATGAAGTGGATCGGTCCCTCAACGCCGGAGGCGGTGACCCAGGCGGCCGGAGAGGGAAAGGCGATCCTGGTCGTCCCCGTCGCCTTCGTCTCCGAGCATATCGAGACCCTGGTGGAGCTCGACCGCGACTACGCGCTGCTGGCCAAGGAGAAGGGCTGTCCGCTCTATCTGCGCGCGCCGGCGGTAGGGGTGCAACCGGACTTCATCGACGGGCTGGCGGGAACCGTATTCGCCGCCCTGTTCAAGACCGGTTGTGCGCCAGGCGGGGGCGCCTGCGACCGCCGCTGGAGCGCCTGTCCCTACCACCGCCGGGAGATCGCCGCATGAACTACGACCTGTTCATCGGGCTGCACATCCTGTCGGTGATCGCCTGGATGGCGGGGCTGCTCTACCTGCCGCGCCTCTACGTCTATCATACCCGCGCTGAGCCAGGCTCCCAGATGGACGAAACCTTCCAGGAGATGGAGCGCAAGCTCTACGGCTTCATCATGGTGCCGGCCTCGCTGGTCGCCCTGACGCTAGGCCTCTGCCTCATCTGGATCGACGCCCAGGCGCGCGGGAGCCTGCACTTCCTCGGCTCGCCCTGGATGTCGGTGAAGCTGACCGGTGTGGTGCTGATGTTCGGCTTCCAGGGGTTTCTAGGTAAGTCGCGCCGCGCCTTCGCCGCCGGGACCAACACGCGGTCCGAGAAGTTCTGGCGCATGACCAATGAGATTCCCTTCGTGCTGGCCATCTTCATGGTGCTGGCGGTGACGACCAAGTTCGGGGGAGGCTGAGGCGTCGATCCGCCTCGTCGCAGAAGGACGAGAATAGAACGCCCACCTTGACGAACAAGCCTTTCTGTGGTCTGCGTTTCTTGTCCGGCGTGTCGCGCCGTTCCCCCGCCCCCACGACACCGCTGCCGGTCGATCCCGACCCGGCGGACGCACTCACATAGCGCCGGCTGATGAGCCGCGCCGGCCGGACCTAGTCCGCGCCGTTCTCCGTGCAAGAGCCCCTCATGTCTGACGACGCCATACTCGAAGTCTCGCCCGAAGCCGAGGTTGGCGCTGAGATCGCCAATCTTGAGCCGGCCAACGGCATCACCCGTATGTCGTTGCAGGAACTGAAGGACAAGCCGTCCACCGAGCTGGTCGCCTTCGCCGAGAGCCTGGAGATCGAGAACGCCTCGTCCATGCGCAAGCAGGACATGCTGTTCACCATCCTGAAAGCGCTCGCCGAGGATGGGGTGGAGATCTTCGGTTCGGGCGTCCTGGAAGTGGTGCAGGACGGCTTCGGCTTCCTGCGTTCGGCCGAGGCCAACTACCTGCCGGGCCCGGACGACATCTACGTCTCCCCCTCGCAGATCCGTCGCTTTGGCCTTCGCACCGGCGACAGCTGCGAAGGCCCGATCCGCGCGCCCCGGGAGGGCGAACGCTACTTCGCCATCCTCAAGGTCGATACGATCAATTTCGAGAGTCCCGAGGCGATCAAGCACAAGGTCCACTTCGACAACCTGACCCCGCTCTACCCCGAGCGCCGCTTTACCATGGAGATGGGCGATCCGACCCTGAAGGACCGCTCCGGCCGGGTCATCGACATCGTGGCGCCGCTCGGCAAGGGCCAGCGCTGCCTGATCGTGGCGCCGCCCCGTGTGGGCAAGACGATGATGCTGCAGAACATCGCCAAGTCCATCTCGCTGAACCACCCTGAATGCTACCTTATCGTGCTGCTGATTGACGAACGACCGGAAGAGGTCACCGACATGCAGCGCACGGTGATCGGAGAGGTGATCTCCTCAACCTTCGACGAGCCCGCCGGCCGCCACGTCCAGGTGGCCGAGATGGTGATCGAGAAGGCCAAGCGGCTCGTGGAGCACAAACGCGACGTGGTGATTCTGCTGGACAGCGTCACCCGTCTCGGGCGCGCCTACAACACCGTGGTGCCCTCGTCGGGCAAGGTGCTGACCGGCGGCGTGGACGCCAACGCTCTGCAGCGGCCCAAGCGCTTCTTCGGCGCGGCGCGGAACATCGAGGAAGGCGGCTCGCTGACTATAATCGCCACCGCCTTGACCGACACGGGCTCGCGCATGGACGAGGTGATCTTCGAGGA
>CAXUEN010000183.1:0-5301 GCA_964249945.1 uncultured Caulobacteraceae bacterium
GCCCGCACCGTACCGACCTGCTGGTCCGCCATCGGGAGAAGGACCGTCCGGCGGCGGAGTGTTCCACCGGCGAGCAGAAGGCGCTGATCCTGAACCTGGTGCTGGCCCAGGCGGCGCGTTTATCCCGTGCAGAATCGTCGCCGAACCCTATATTATTGCTGGACGAAGTGGCCGCGCATCTCGACGGGAAGAGGCGTGCGGCGCTGTTCGAGGAGATCACGGCGCTCGGGCTCCAGGCCTTCCTGACGGGGACCGATCGGGCGCTGTTCCAACACCGGCCCGGCTGGGCGCAGGAGGTCCTGGTGGACGCCTCGCAACTCACCGTGCTGGCGGACTGAAGGACGCGATGAGCGAAGACCTGACCAATGCCCCGAGCGATGTAGGCGGAGATTATGGCGCGGAGTCCATCCGCGTGCTGAAGGGCTTGGACGCGGTGCGCAAGCGTCCCGGCATGTACATCGGCGACACCGACGACGGCTCGGGCTTGCACCACATGGTCTACGAGGTGGTGGACAACGCCATTGACGAGGCCCTGGCCGGCCACGCCTCGCATGTCCAGGTGATCCTCAATCCCGATGGTTCCTGTACTGTGATAGACGACGGGCGGGGCATCCCCGTGGACATGCACTCCGGCGAGGGCGTCAGCGCCGCCGAGGTGATCATGACCCAGCTGCACGCCGGCGGTAAGTTCGACCAGAACAGCTACAAGGTGTCCGGCGGCCTGCACGGGGTGGGCGTGTCTGTGGTGAATGCGCTCTCCGACTTCCTTCAGCTGAAGATCTGGCGGAATGGCAAGGAACACGAGATGCGCTTCGAGCGGGGTGACGCCGTCTCCCCCCTGGTCGTTACCGGCGACGCGCCCCGCCGCATGGGTGACGACAGACGCGCGGGTGAGTTCCTCACCGGCACCAGCGTGACCTTCATGCCCTCGCTGAAGACCGGGCCGGGGGAGGGCGAGGGGACCTTCACCGCCATCGAGTTCGACCGCAAGACTCTGGAGCACCGCCTGCGCGAGCTGGCCTTCCTGAACTCCGGCGTCGTCATCCGCTTCAAGGACCTGCGCGAGGCCGAGCCCTACGAGGAGGTGATGAGCTATGAGGGGGGCGTGGAGGCCTTCGTCCGCCACCTCGACAAGTCCAAGGCCACCATCCTGAAGACCCCGGTCGCCGTGCGCGGCGCCAAGGACCGGGTTGAGGTCGAACTCGCGCTCTGGTGGAACGACACCTACCACGAGCAGATGCTCTGTTTCACCAACAACATCCCCCAACGGGATGGTGGCACGCACTTGGCCGCCTTCCGCGCGGCGCTCACCCGGGTGGTGGGCGGCTATGTGGAGAGTTCGGGCGCGGCCAAGCGGGAGAAGGTCAGCGTCTCGGGCGAGGACGCCCGCGAGGGGCTGACCTGCGTGCTGTCGGTGAAGCTGCCTGATCCCAAGTTCTCTTCCCAGACCAAGGACAAGCTGGTCTCCTCCGAGGTGCGTCCGGCGGTGGAACAGCTAGTGAGCGAGGCGCTCGGCCACTGGTTCGAGGAGCACCCGAACGAAGCCAAGCTCATCGTCGCCAAGATCGTGGACGCGGCTGCGGCCCGCGAGGCGGCAAAGAAGGCGCGCGAGCTGACGCGGCGGAAGTCGGCGCTCGACATCACCTCGCTCCCCGGCAAGCTCGCCGACTGCCAGGAGCGCGATCCGGCCAAGTCCGAATTGTTCATTGTTGAAGGCGACTCGGCCGGCGGCTCCGCCAAGCAGGGCCGCAACCGCGAGAACCAGGCCATCCTGCCGCTGCGGGGCAAGGTGCTGAACGTGGAGCGCGCCCGCTTCGACAAGATGTTGGGGTCAGACCAGATCGGCACCCTGATCACGGCGCTCGGCGCCGGCATTGGGCGCGACGACTTCGACATCGAGAAGATCCGCTACCACAAGATCGTCATCATGACCGACGCCGACGTGGACGGAGCGCACATCCGCACCCTGCTGCTGACTTTCTTCTATCGCCAGATGCCCAAGGTGATCGAGCAGGGCTACCTCTACATCGCCCAGCCACCGCTCTACAAAGCCGCCAAGGGCAAGTCCTCGCGCTACCTGAAGGACGACGCCGACATGGCCGCCTTCCTATTCGACGAGGGGACCGATGGGGCCCAGCTCGACCTTCGCTCGGGCGAGCGGCGCATGGGCGCGGACCTCACCCAGCTGGTGCGCGACGCCCAGTCCGCTAAGTCGCTAATCGACCGACTGTCCTTGCGAGCGCCGGCCTTTGCGGTGGAGCAGGCGGCCCTGGCCGGCCTGTTCGGCGAGGGCGGCGACGTGGTCCGCGCAGCCGAGCGGCTGAACCTCTACGCCGAGGAGGGAGATGGCCGCTGGACCGGAGAGCCGGCGGTGGGCGACGGCGGCCACGGCTTCGGGCCAGGCGGCTACGTCTTCTCCCGCCTGCGCCGCGGCGTGTCCGAGCGCATCGTGCTGGACGACCTGCTGCTCCACTCCGCCGACGCCCGCAAGCTGGCCGAGCGCGCCGCGGGCTTGAGTGAGGCCTTCCCAGAACTTGCGAGCTTCACGCGCAAGGACCAGACCCGCACCGTCCGCGGTCCGTTGGACCTGGTGGCTGCGGTGATGGACGCCGGCCGCAAGGGCCTCAGCATCCAGCGCTACAAGGGCTTGGGCGAGATGAATGCCGAGCAGCTGTGGGAGACCACGCTGGACGCCCATGCCCGCACGCTGCTGCAGGTGAAGGTCACCCACGCCGACGACGCCGACGACATGTTCTCCAAGCTGATGGGCGACTTGGTCGAGCCCCGCCGCGACTTCATCCAGGAGAACGCCCTGGACGCCGAGGTGGACGTCTGACCAGCCTCCACAAGGCGGTCACTTCACCTGCTGCGGCGTCACCACGTTGAAGCGGATGTCGATGCGGCGGTTCAGGCGCTTGTTGGCCTCTGACGTCTCCGGAGCCACCGGGCGGGTGGGCCCGTAGCCGCTGACGCCGAAGAGGGGCTGCGGGTCCATTGGCCGCAGACGAGCGTTCTTCACGTTCTCCAGCGCCGGAGTCTGGCCCATCAGGGCGCGGTAGGTGTTCACCGCCCGGTCGGCCGAGAGGTTCCAGTTGTCGCGCCCGCCCTTGTTGAGTTGGTCGGCGTCGGTGTGACCTTCCACGAAGACCGACTCCAGCCCAGCCTGGGTCACCGGGCAGCCGGCGGGGACCTGGGCCTCGGTGTAGCAGGGCGCCTCGGCCAGCATGGCGAGGCCGACCTTGCGCAGCACCTGCACCCCTTCGGGTTTCACCGTATCGCTGCCCTTATCGAACAGCACGTCCTCGGGCAGGCGCAGCACGCCGGCGTCGATGTCGATCACCACGTTCACGTTCTGGGTCTTGAGCCTGGATTGCAGGTGCTCCAGCAGCTGGGTCCGCCGGACCTTGGTGTCGGTCAGCTCGTTGGTGGTCTGGCGGTACTGCAGGGCGTAGTAGACCAGCATGACCATCAGCACGAAGACAAGGCCGACCATCATGTCGGTCATCGATATGAAATAGCTTTCCTCGTGCTCTCCGCCCTGGCGGCGGCGCACGGTGGCCATGGTAGTCATGGGTTGAGCCTCTCTCTACCGGGGCTCAGGCGGCGCGGGCGCGGGGGTCGGCAAGCGCGGCCTTGATGGCGCCCAGCACCTCGGTCTGTCGCTTCAGCTCGTTTAGCTGTTCGCCGGCCAGCATGCCGGGCGAGACGGGCGGGATACGCGCGTCGATGATCTCGCACAGGTCCTCCACCGCCTCGTCGATGCGCGTGGACCAGCGCCGCTCGCAGATGCGCAGGATCACCGAGGCGAGGATGCCCGCGATGGAGGTCCAGAACTTGGTGGCGGTGATGGTCAGCAGCCCCGAGAGCGCCGCCTGCATGGTCGCCGTGCTGGCGTTGCCGGTGCCGAGCACGCTGGTCGCCTCGCTCAGCGCCGCGACCACGCCCAGGAAGGTGAAGATTAGGCCGATCGCCACGAACAGGTTGGACCACCAGCCGAGCACGCCCGTCTCTGACGTCACGATGTTGAACACCGTCCAGGCCGGCGCGCCGCTCCTAAGCTCGCCCTGGGGGGTGAAGGTCAGCGAGCTGCGGAACGCCGCCCAGGCCCGCTCCAGGTTGAAGCTCTGCCGATCGGGGCGGCCCATGATGCCGGAGACCATCTCCAGTTCGTCCGGCGCCACGGTCCGGGGGAAGTCCACGATGCGGCGCATGACGGCCTTGCGGATCGGAACCACGCGGCGGAAGTAGACGCCGAACAGGATCAGGATGGCGGCGAATAGGATTGCGCCGGCCAGCCCCAGGGCCACGCCCTTGGTGCTGAACAGGACGATCAGCAGGTGCGTCAGGGCGTCGTTGAGAGCAGTCATACCCGGCATTTAGTCAACCATTCCGATCTGCACGTAGGTCCCGGCCGCGTTGTCCAACGTCTCGGCTCCGCGAGCAAGCGCTCGGCCCCCACTCCGGAGGGGCGGGCCGTCATCCCGCTTTCAGCCTGTCGGCGAGGCCGGCCATGACCGACCCCCAGGCGCCGAAACGGTCTGGAGCGAGGCTGAAGGTCCGCGCATACCACGGATAGCCCTGCGTTCCCAGGCGGGTCCAGGCGGACGGGCCGCTCAGGAACCACACGCGCGCGCCGCAGGCGGCGGCCAGGGCGGCGGTGGCGTTGGGAACACTGAGGACCAGGTCCAGGGCGACGGACAGGGCGGCGAGACCCTCCAGATCGTCGCGCAGGTCGAGCCCAGGCGGGGTGAGCAGCGGCGCGCCGCCCAGGCTCTCAAGCTCCGTGAGTTCCTCGGCGGCCGCGCCGTATTGCAGGTTGACGAAGCTCCAGCCCGCGACCTGCAGCACCGGCGCCCAGGCGGCCAGCTGCGGATAGTGCCGCCGCCGCCGCCCGGCGAGCAGCCCGCTGCGCCAGCTCAGCCCTGCCGCGGGCCGGCCGTCCAGCCACCGGCGCCAGTACGCCACCCGATCCGGGTCGGCCTTCAGACAGGACGGTGAGTCAAAGGCTTGCAGGCGACGGCGGAAGACGCGTGGCAGCGAGCCGAGCGGCGTCCACAGATCGACCGGACGCTCGTGCGGGTGCGCCGAGGCGACGCGCTGCATCCGGCCGTCCCGCCGCTCGGTGGCGTGCGGGAAGACGTTGGCCGCAGGAAAGGTCCGGCGCATGAGACCGACCAGCCGGGGCTCCGCCGCCAGGGACAGCAGGCCGGCGGGGCCGAGCGCCGTGGCCACGTCGCCGAGCACGCTGGCGAACATGATCTCGTCGCCCAGCCCCTGTTCGCCCACCAGGAGGAACCGCGC
>CAXUEN010000184.1:0-5259 GCA_964249945.1 uncultured Caulobacteraceae bacterium
GTGGAACCCCGACGAGCCCACCTTCATCGTCAACGCGCTCGCCCCCGCCGAGGTCAGCAAGGTGGTGCTGGACGAGGAGGACGAGCGCGTCGAGGTGGTCGTGCCGGACGAGCAGCTGTCGCTGGCCATCGGCCGTCGCGGCCAGAACGTGCGCCTGGCCTCCCAGCTGACCCAGTGGCAGATCGACATCATCACCGAGAGCCAGGACAGCGAGCGCCGCCAGCGCGAGTTCGCCGAGCGCACCGCGCTCTTCCAGGAGGCGCTGGACGTGGACGAGGTGATCGCCCAGCTGCTGGTCACCGAGGGCTTCGCGGCGGTTGAGGACATCGCCTATGTGGACGAGGAGGAGATGGCCTCCATCGAGGGCTTCGACGAGGAGACCGCCGCCGAGCTGCAGGCCCGCGCCCGCGACTGGCTCGACAAGGAGGCCGCCGCCCTGGACGCCGAGCGCAAAGAGCTGGGCGTCGAGGACGGCGTGCTGGAGGTTGAGGGCGTGAGCCTGCCCATGGCCGTGGCTCTGGGCCAAGCCGGGGTGAAGACGGTGGAGGACTTGGCGGACCTCTCCACCGACGAGCTCCGCGGCGCTTTCGAGAGCAAACCCACAGGCGAGCGCGTACGTGTCGCCGGCGCCCTGGAAGGCCTGGCGGTCGAGCAGGCCGAGGCGGAAAAGCTGATCCTGCGCGCCCGCGTCGTCGCCGGCTGGATCGAGGCCGACGCCCTGAAGGACCCGGCGGAAGCCTTCGCCGACGAGGACAGCGTCGCCGCCGAAGAGGTTTGATCGGGGCGCGCGGGGGCGGGTTCCCCGCGCGAACCTCTTGTGCCTGCGAAGCCGGCTCGTTATCCGACAAGACGTCGCGCGGACGGACTACGCTTTTAGAGGTCGCACCTTGAGACATTGGCGCTGCAGACGTGAGCCCGTGGCGGCGGCAGAGGCCTTGGGATCGGCCGACTAGTATGGCCGCCGTCGATGAGATGGGCGACTTCGATCCCTTCTTCTACTGCACCCACCATGCGGACTTGAAAGGGTTCAGCTCGCGCGAGGCCCGCCGCCACTACCTCCGGCTCGGTCGCCGCGAGGCGCGCCATCCCAACCCGGCCGCCCTCTTGGCCAGGCTGCAGGCGCAGGAGGGCCCGCTTCCGTCGGACTTCGACGGCGAGGATTACGTCCGGTTGAACCCGGACCTGCAGCAGACACTGCGCTACGCTTGGCAGCCGGCGGAACACTACCTGCTGCACGGGCGCCACCAGGGCCGTCGTTACACGCGTGCGCCAGCCCACCTGACCTACCACTCCGCCACCGAGTATCTCCGGCGCCGTCTGGTGCAGGCCTTCGGAGAGGCCCTGGTCGACGAGGCCTTCGTCCTCCGCGTTCACCGGGCTGCAAGCTCCGCCGCAGGCTCCGCCACCCTGGCGGCGCCGCTGATGGACCCGGTGCTGCTCGGCCGCTGGCTTCTGAGCCCGCTCGGGCCCGCGGTCGACTTCGCCAGCCTGCGGGACCAGCTGGTGGTGCTGTTCCGGGTGGTCTTCGAACTCTCCCTCATCGTCCCGCGTACGGACGTCGAGATGGAGGTGCTGAACCGCCTGCGCAGGCAGGCGATCGCCACGACCCTGTTCGACGCAGGCGCGGACCGGCCGCCGGTGACGCTCCTCATCCTGACCGCACGGGCGGTTTCGGACGAACCATTCCCGGAGGCGCCGGATCCTGGTGAGGCCGCAGGCATCGTGGCGCGCTTCTTCACCCGCGACGTGCCCCGCCTGGCTCTTGAGCGCTACGTCACGCCGGGGCAGCGGGCGCGACTGCGCGCGCGGGTCAGCGCCGTCGATCCAAGGCCGCTGGCCGCCGCCCTGCTCGAGGAGGTCGAGGGGCCGCAGGCGCTCCCCTCCGCGAGCGGACCCGAGGACCTGGCGGAGCGCTTCCTGGAAGACGACGTGTGGCCCCTGGGCATGGACTACGTGCTGTCGGCCGACCAGCTCACCGCGACGCAGGTCCAGGTGCGGGCCGCCGGGGACGGGCTCGACCTCTACGCTCCGGGTTTCCTGGCCGCGGACCGGACCGGCGACACCGCCCCGGCGCCCGGGGCCGGTGCGGAGGCCGCCCGCGCCTGGCTGCAGGACTTCGTGGTCAGGGGTCGCGAGGATCAGGGCCTGCCCCAGGCCCTCATAGGCGCCTCGGCCTCCATCTACGCTCTGACCGGCGCCCTGCCGGGACGCGGGACCGCCAGTGCGGGCGCCGGAAGCGGCTCCAGGACCTTGCGCGCGGGCGACCTCCTGACCTTTGGACAGGACGGGGCGGGGCGTCGGCACCTGATCGGACGCGGCTGGCACAATGTGGAGGTGACCCACGTGTGGAGCGCCGCCACTGCCGCCCTGCTGGCCATCAACCTCGACGAGGCGGACCTCGGCCCGCTCGACCTGTTCGTGCGCCTTTCGCCGGGGCCCATTCGCAGGCCGCAGGTCACGGCTTGGTGGAACACCCGTCCAGTCGGCGCCTTGCCGACGCACCGAGACGGATTATTCACGCTGCATTGCCATCTGGGCTCGCACCATCGCGGGGGTACGGCGGCCAACATCCTCTGCCTCGGCATCGACGACCTGTTCAAGGTCCCGTCGGACGAACGCCATCTCGGCGTCGCCCTCTACGACCTGATGCTGGTGCGGCGGTGAGCCTCCAGTCGCGAAACGTCGGTCGGCGAGTCAAGCTGTGCGGTCGCTTCGGACCGGCGAGGATGTAGGTTGAGGACCGTCGGCATGACGGATAGGGCGTCGCCTCGACAAGCCGCTGGACTCTTCGCCTCTGCGCGGAGCGATAGGCGACGACGACATCCGGCGTGGCCCCCCCCCATGCACTACCAGCACCCGACGCCAGCCTGGCCAGGCTAGCCGCTCTCGAGCCGGAGATCGTCAACCCCGCAGCACTGGCGCCACTACGCGGGGCTGGTGATCCGGCGCGACGACCTAGTCGGCGACGTCCAGCGCAGCTATGGCGTCGCGTTCCTGCAATTGCTCAACAGGCTGAAGGCGCCCACAGTCCTTCATGACTGGAACATGACGCCCATGCGGGCCGGCGCCGAAGTAGACCCTGCCAAGAACGTGATCTACATACCGGCGGCCATCCTCCAGCCGCGCTACTTTCATCCGGCGGCGGACGCGGTGGCGAACGAGGGCGGCATAGAGTCCTTCATCGTCCACGAAGTCACCCATTCGTTCGACGACCAAGGCCGCAAATACGTCGCGCAGGAGCGGCTGGCGTTCTGGTGGACGTCGACGACGTCGCACGCTTCATCATGCTTACCGGCAAATCGGTGCAACAGTAGGACGGCCGTGAGCCGCTGCCCGGAGACGGCTGCGGTCTCTACGACCTCGGTCGCGCCGCCTTCGGTCGCGGCTACTACATTGCTCCAGGTGCGGAGGCCTCATAGTCCTAAGCGGCGGCCGCTACATATGCAGCCAACGGAAGGAGAGGAATCTGCTAGAACGCGAAGGTCTGAACCGCCCCGGGTTTGCCGGAGGCCGATTTGTTTGAGTCCTACGCGGCGATCAGCAGGGCCTCAAGCTGTGCGTAGTAGGCGTCCTCGGCTTCGGCGGGAGGGATGTTACCGATGGGCGCGAGCAGGCGGCGGGTGTTGAACCCGTCGACCCACTCGAGGGTGGCGAACTCCACGGCCTCGAACGAGCGCCATGGTCCGCGCCGGTGGATGACCTCGGCCTTGTAGAGGCCGTTGATGGTCTCGGCCAAGGCGTTGTCATAGCTGTCACCGACACTGCCGACTGAGGGTTCGACGCCGGCTTCCGCCAAGCGCTCGGTATACTTGATGGACACGTATTGCGACCCGCGGTCGCAATGGTGGACGAGGCCGCCGCGGTGCTGCGGGCGCCGCTCGTGCAAGGCTTGTTCGAGGGCGTCCAGGACGAAGCTGGCGTGTGCCGTGCGGCTGACACGCCAGCCGACGATGCGCCGGGCGTAGGCGTCGATGACAAAGGCGACGTACACGAAGCCTGTCCAGGTGGCGACGTAGGTGACCCGAAGGGCGGCGAAGCCAACTCGGACAGCCATAGCCTATTGGGCGCGGATGCATGGAACTGGCGGTTCACGTGATCCAGCGGGCATGGCGCAGCCTTGTCGCCGACGGTCGTGCGCACCGGCTAGCCGCGGATGACCCCCTGGAGGCCCATCTCGTTCATCAGCCGCTCCACAGTGCAGCGTGTGCCGCCACGAACCCGTCGCGCCGCAGCTGCCGCCAGACCCTACGCGCCCTGGATACGGCGCTGAGAAAGTCGGCCACTGGAGCGGCGGCATGATGCGGCTGCGGGCGGCGTAAAACCCGGCCAGTGGTAGGCGGCCCCTGATCTGATCGGGGGCTGTCGGGATGTTTGTCGTGGAGACGTCCGCGGCGGTTTGTTTTCCTGGAGGGTCACAGTCGGCGCGAGGCGGCTCGGGTGTTCGGGCTCAGCCGAGACACGGTGGCGAAGATGTGCCGCTACAGCGCGCCGCCGGGCTATGTACGCAGCCGGCCGCCGGAGAAGCCCAAGCTCGGAGCGTTGGTCCCGGTGATCGACACGATCCTGGAAGCGGACAAGACCGGTCCGGCCAAGCAGCAGCACACGGCCAAGCGCATCTTCGAGCGGCTGCGCAACGAGCATGGCTACAAGGGCGGCTACACGGTGGTGAAGGACTACGTGCGCCGTCAGAAGGTGCGCTCACGCGAGACCTTCGTGCCGCTGGCCCATCCGCCGGGCCAGGCCCAGGTGGACTTCGGCGAGGCGGTCGGTGTGATCGGGGGCGTGCGCCAGAAGATCCACTTCTTCTGCATGGACCTGCCGCAGTCGGACGCCTGCTTCGTCAAGGCCTACCCGCGCGAGACCACGGAAGCCTTCCTGGACGGGCACGTGGGCGCCTTCGCCTTCTTCGGCGGCGTGCCGCTGTCGATCCTGTACGACAACACCAAGATCGCGGTGGCCAAGATCTGCGGCGACGGCAAGCGTGAGCGCACCCAGGCGTTCACCGAGCTGGTCAGCCACTCCCTGTTCCAGGACCGCTTCGGCCGCCCTGGGAAGGGCAACGACAAGGGCAAGGTGGAGGGGCTGGTCAAGTTCTCCCGCTCCAACTTCATGGTCCCGATCCCAGTGGCGGAGAGCTTCGACGCGCTGAACGCCATGCTGGCCGAGCGCTGCCGGGGACGCCAGGACGAACGCGCCGGTCGTCATGCCGAGACCATCGGGGAGCGGCTGGCGGCGGACGTGGCGAGCCTGCGGCCCCTG
>CAXUEN010000185.1:0-5196 GCA_964249945.1 uncultured Caulobacteraceae bacterium
GAGTACGACCCCGGCCACAGCGGCCGCCGCCGCTTCCTCACCACCGGCCAGCCCCGCACGCAGAATGGCCACGCCGAGACCTTCTGGGGGGAGCCGGTGAGGTTCGAGGCGGCGTAGTCGGCTGTCGGCGCCGCGCAGAGGCGCCCACCCGGGGCGAGCCGGGCGTTCAGCGGCCCACATCGCGGATGATCTGCGGGAGCGGCGGATCGTTCAACATGACGCGCCGTTACGGCTCTGGCGCCAGCCGGACGGATGGAACGGACGATGACCGCTGACCAGGACAGACAGGGCCGTCGTCTTCCTCCCGCCGCAGCGTTCGGCGTCGTCGCCGCCGCCATGGCCCTCACCGCCTGGTCGGGCCAGAAGTTCTCGCCGGCCCCGACCCACCCCGGCATCCGACGCTGGTATCGCCGGCTCGACAAGCCGGGCTTCACGCCGCCCGGGCCGGTGTTCGGCGCCGGATGGGCGCTCATCGAATCCGTCCTCGCTTACGGGGGCTACCGCTTGCTCCGGGGCCCTCCGTCCCCAGCGAGGCGGGTCGCGATCGGGCTGTGGGTCTTCAACAACCTCCTGATCGCCGGATGGAGCGGACTGTTCTTCGGTCGCAAGGCCCTGGGGCCGAGCGCCCTGACGGCCGGCGCCATGATCGCGGTGGCGGGCGGCTATGCGGCGGTCGCCGCGAAGACGGACCGGATCGCCGCCCTCACTGCGGCGCCGCTGATCGGCTGGCTGGGCTTTGCGACCCTGCTGGCCGAGGAGGTCTGGCGGCGAAACGACTGAGGCTTTCGGGGGCGCCCGCGCCGCGCTCGCTCAGGAACGCCAGCACCGGCCCGATCGACCTCGCCGGCGCCTCCTCCTGCGGCACGTGACCGAGCCGGGGGAAAGTGACCAGCCGCGCATCGGGCAGCTCGCGCATGTAGTCCTTCGCGTTGCGGAAGGGGATCATGCCGTCGCGCTCGCCCCATACCAGAAGGACAGGCGCAGTGATCCGGCGGAGCCGCGGTCGCGGGTCCACCAGCACCGTCTCCCTCATCCGGGAGAGCAGGGCCTGGCGCCCACCGGGAGCCCGCATCAGGTCGCGGTAGCGGGTGACCGTCGGTCCGGTCAGGGCGGAGGGCTCGCCGTAGGCCGGCCTGAGGCTCGCGCGCACCAGCGCCCGAGGCAGCACGTAGCGCATCAGGCCGAGCATCGCGGAGACCTTGGGGGCCACCCCATAGGCGAACCCCGAGCTGGCGAACCCGTCCGGGGAGACCAGCACCAGCGTGTCGACCCGGTCCGGATGCTCGGCCGCGAAGGTCCAGGCGATGCGCCCGCCGATGGAATTGCCGACCAGGCTCGCCCTGGCGATACCGAGCCGGTCCATCAGCGCCAGCAGGACCTGGAGGGTCCGGGCGTCGGTATAGTCGCCCCGGGGATCGGGGGAGGAGAGGCCCGAGCCCGGCAGGTCGAACCTGACGACGCGGAACCTCGCTTCGAGCGCGCGGGCCCACGGCTCCCAGGTCTGCAGGCTGGAGGCGAAGCCGTGGATCATGATGACCGCGGGTGCGGTCCTTGGGCCGTCGTCGCGCACGTGGAGCCGGGTTCCGGCGACCTCGATCAGGTCGTCGGGCGAGCGCAGGTACTTGGCCTCCAGCGTCTTCAGCGGCTTGTCCGGCGTCCAGAGCCAGGCCGCCGCGCCCAGGAGACAGACCAGCACCGCCGCCGCCACGATCGATGCGACCGACTTCATGACCAGGACCTTTCGGTTACGCATGCGAGGGGGAGGAGACAGAGTCGAGGCTCGCCCGCAACCTGCGGCTTGCTCGCTCTGGCGCAGTGAGCCGACGGCCGACGACCTCTTGATCTCCCGTCCTTTCGGCGCTCCTCTGGCGGGTGACGCCGGTCCGCCAGGCGGCCGCGGCTGATCTCCAGGAGGTGTTCGATGGACCGGGCGGTCAGCGAGGTCGAGGCGCCGCACAACGTCACAAAGACCGACGTCACGGCGACCGAGGCCAAGGCCATCGACCGGAGCGCGCGGCTCAGCACGCCGATCATCTACGAGGTCCTGCGCCGGGAGGGCGAACAGGAGATGGAGCGGCCCCTGTCGTCGCTCTGGTGGTCCGGGGTGGCGGCGGGGGTGTCGCTCAGCCTGTCGCTGCTGTCGCAGGCCGTGCTCCAGTCGCACCTGCCGGACACGTCCTGGCGGCCGCTGATCTCGAGCCTCGGCTATTGCCTGGGCTTCCTGGTCGCGGTGATGGCGAGGCATCAGCTGTTCACCGAGAACACCATCACCCCGGTCCTGCCGCTGGCCGCGAAGCCGACCCTGCGCAATCTCGGCCGGATGGGACGGCTCTGGGGCGTGGTGCTGGTGGCCAACTTCGCCGGCACCTTCTGCGCGGCCCTGTTCTACACCTTTTCGTCCGTCGTCTCCCCCGAGATCCGCGCCGCCATGCTGGAGATCGCGGGCCACGCCATGGCCCATCCTCCCGCCGAAATGTTCGCCAGGGCGGTCGCGGCGGGCTTCGTCATCGCCGCCATGGTCTGGCTGCTGCCGAGCGCCGGCCCGGCCCAGCCGCTGATCGTGATCGTGATGACCTACCTCGTCGCCGCCGCGGAGTTCGCCCATATCATCGCCGGCAGCCTGGAGGCCTTCATGCTCGTCCTGGGCGGCCGGATGGCGGCGGGGCCGCTGCTCCTCGGCTTCGCGGGTCCCGTGCTGGCGGGCAACATCATCGGCGGCACCCTGCTGTTCGCGCTGATCTCCTACGCCCAGGTCGCCGAGGAGATCTGAGGGGGCTCAGCGTCCGCCAGGCTTCGCGGCGCAGAACCGCGTGGGGATGGGGCCGCGGTTGTCCGCCTGGCCGACGACCACGCAGTCGGTGTTCGCCGGCGGCTGGGGCGCCGAGGTCCGCGGCAGGTCCAGGGCGTTGCGATCCACATAGCCCTGGCCCTCGGCTCCCGAGACCTGGCACCATCGCCCGCTGCAGCCCACGACCTTGACGCGGGTGTCGTGCTCCAGCTCCGAGATCGCCGTGTAGGTCTCGCCGGGGCCGGCGCGCAGATAGGTGGACCAGGCGATCGCCGTCGGCTGCGGAGACGCCGCCGAAGCCGCGCCGGCCGCCGCGAGCAGGGCCGCAAGGGCCGCGGCGTCGATAGGCCGGCGCCGCCCAAGACTCCGCCGCATGCGCGCCCGCCTCCCATCCACGCTGCTGCAATTGTGGTTTGACGTACGATTGTGTCAAGCGGTATTGACACCTCGAGGCTCTTCCCTGAGGGTCGCACCACGATATCCACTTTCGGGCGACTTGCCGATGCCAATGCTCAGCTATGAGCAGAAGTACAGGATCCGCGGCGGGACCCTGGTCGGGGGCGACCTGTTCGACTTCTGGATCGGCCCCTTCTATGTCGGCTTCTTCGGCGTCACCTCGATCGTATCCTCCCTGCTGGGGACGCTGCTGATCGTCTATGGCGCGGCGATCGGCCCGACCTGGGCGCTGTTCCGCATCAGCATCGACCCGCCGCCCCTAAGCTACGGCCTGGGTTTCGCCCCGCTGAAGTCCGGCGGCCTGTGGCAGCTCATCACCCTCTGCGCCCTGGTCGCCTTCGTGTCCTGGGCGCTGCGGCAGGTGGAGATCGCGCGCAAGCTCGGCATGGACCTGCACGTGCCGATCGGCTTCTCCGCGGCCATCTTCGCCTACTTCACCCTGGTGGTGATCCGCCCGATGCTGCTGGGCGCCTGGGGCTACGGCTTCCCTTACGGGATCATGAGCCACCTCGATTGGGTGTCCAACACCGGCTACCAGTACCTGCACTTCCACTACAATCCCGCGCACATGATCGCGGTGACCTGCTTCTTCACCACGACGCTCGCACTCGGGATGCACGGGGGCGAGATCCTCTCGGCGGTCAATCCCGGTAAGGGGCGCACGGTCACGTCGGCCGAACACGAGAGCGCCTACTTCCGCGACACCATCACCTATTCCATCGGCGAGATGGGCATCCACCGGCTGGGCTTCTTCCTGGCCCTGAACGCGGGGGTATGGAGTGCGATCTGCATGATCATCTCCGGCCCGTTCTGGACCCACGGCTGGCCCTACTGGTGGAACTGGTGGCTGAGCATACCGATCTGGAACAACCTGTAGGGCTGTCCGCGCATGGCCCAGTTCCACACCCTCTACAACGCGGTGGTCATCCGCGGCCCCGACGAGGCCGGACCGGCCCTGCCGCCGGGCTCGGCGCGGCGGATCGGCAAGCCGCTGCATTCCATCCTGCTCGGCCGAATCGGCGAGACGCAGGTGCTGCCCACCTACCTTGGCGGCCTGGGGATAGCCTCGCTGGTCTGCGGCTTCATCGCCATCGAGATCATCGGGCTGAACATGCTGGCGCAGGTGGACTGGAACCCGCTGCGCTTCATCAAGATGCTGCCCTTCCTGTCGCTGGAGCCGCCGGACCCCAAATACGGCCTCTCGCTCCCGCCGCTCAACGAGGGCGGCTGGTGGCTGATGGCGGGCTTCTTCCTGACCGCGGCGATCTTCCTGTGGTGGGGGCGGATGTACACCCGCGCCAAGGCGCTCGGCATGGGGACCCACGTCTCCTGGTGCTTCGCCTCGGCGATCTGGCTCTATCTGGTCTTGGGCTTCATCCGGCCGCTGATGATGGGCTGCTGGTGCGAGGCGGTGCCGTTCGGGGTGATCAGCCACCTGAACTGGACCGCGTCCTTCTCGGTCCGCTACGGCAACCTGTTCTACGACCCCTTCCACATGCTCTCCATCGTCTTCCTCTACGGGTCGACGATGCTGTTCTGCATGCATGCCGGCACCATCCTGGCGGTGGCCAAGTTCGGCGGCGAGCGCGAGAGCCAGGACATCGTGGACCGCAGCTCCGCCCAGGAGCGCGCCTCCCTGTTCTGGCGCTGGACCATGGGGTTCAACGCCAGCTTCGAGTCGATCCACCGCTGGATCTTCTGGTTCGCCACCCTGACCACGCTCACCGGCGGCATCGGCATCCTGCTCAGCGGCACGGTGGTGGACAACTGGTATCTGTGGGGCGTCAAGCACGGCATCGCGCCGACCTACGTCTATGCACCCACGCCCGCGGCGCCGCCGCCGGACGTCGTGCGCGACCTGAAGGCCCGCGCGGCGCGTGAGAGCGTGGCCGTGCCGGTCGCCGGCCCTTCGGCCACGACCGCCCGACCCGTCGACGCCCGACCCGCGGGCG
>CAXUEN010000186.1:0-5184 GCA_964249945.1 uncultured Caulobacteraceae bacterium
CCACCTCGGTCGCCCTGGCGGACGGCTCGGTCCTGCTGGTGGAGATCAGGCGGGGCACGCTTTCCCGCGCCCGGCCGGACGGGGCGACCGAGGTGGTGACGGAACTCGGCGGCGGCCCCAACGGCGCGGCCATCGGGCCGGACGGCGCGGTCTATGTCTGCAACAACGGCGGCCGCTTCAGCTATTACGAGCGGGACGGCCTGACCCTGCCGGGCCACACCCCGCCGGAGCACGTCGGCGGCGCGATCCAGCGGGTGGACCTCGCCTCGCGCGCGGTCTCCACCCTGTACGAGGCCTGCGACGGCCGCCGGCTGATGGCCCCCAACGACCTGGTGTTCGACGCCGAGGGCGGGTTCTGGTTCACCGACTACGGAACGTCGGACGGCGAGGTGGCCAGGACGGGGGCGCTCTACTACGCCCGGGCCGACGGGAGCTTCATCCGCCGCGCCGGCCAGCTGCCGACGCCGAACGGCATAGGCCTCTCCCCCGACGGCCGGACCGTCTACGCCGCCGACACCTATACCGGCCGGCTGTGGGCCTGCGACATCGCCGGGCCGGGCGAGTTCGGGCCCGGCCTGCTGCCGGGCCTGCCCGGGCGCGTGGTGGCCAGCCTGCCGGGCTATCAGCTGGTGGACAGCCTGGCGGTGGAGGCGGACGGGCGGGTGTGCGTGGCCACCCTGATCAACGGAGGCGTCACCGCCTGCGTGCCCGACGGCCCGATGGAGCACATCCCGGTCCCCGACCTGATGGTCACCAACATCGCCTTCGGCGGCGCGGACATGCGCGACGCCTGGATCACCGCCTCGGGCACGGGGCGGCTCTACCGCACCCGCTGGCCCCGCCCGGGGCTGAAGCTGGCGTTCAACGCCTAGAGCGCGCAACGCCTGGACCGCCGCGGCCTTGATCTTCCCCCACTGGGGGAGGGGACCACATGCAGTGTGGTGGAGGGGGCTGCACTGCGGCGTCATGGGCGGCTGACCCCCTCCGTCGGCTTCGCCAGTCGGGAGCATCATGGCGGCTGCAGAGCACAGGTCAGCATCAGCGGCCGCCGGCCTCAGTCCACGATGGCGCTGTAGACGAGGCTCCGGAGCTGGCCGCGGAAGTTGAAGCTGGACGACGGCAGCAGCTGGGTGAGGAAGACCACCACCAGGTCCTGCAGCGGATCGACCCAGAAGGCGGTCGAGGCCGCGCCGCCCCAGAAGTAGTCGCCCTCGCTCGGCGTCCCCGCCCGCACCCCGTCGGTGGTCATGGCGAAGCCCAGGCCGAAGCCGACGCCGAGCGGGGTGGTCTCCGAGAAGCTGTCCAGGGCGAGTTCGGCCAGGGACTGGCCGCCGGTCAGGTGGTTCCTGGTCATGAAGGCCAGCGTCCGCGCCCCGATGATCCGCTCTCCGTCCAGCTCGCCCCCCCGCCGCAGCATCTCGCAGAAGCGGTGGTAGTCGGCGACGGTCGAGACCAGCCCGCCGCCGCCGGAGAGGAAGACGGGGTCCTGCAGGTAGGGGCTCCTCTCGGGGTCGTCCTGCAGCACAGTGGTCTGGTCGGCCCGACGCGCATAGCAGGCGGCGAAGCGGCCGACGTTCGCGGGGCTCACCTGGAAGGCGGTGTCCACCATGCCCAGCGGCTCCAGGATCTCCTCCTGCAGGAAGACGTCCAGCCGCCGGCCCGAGAGGCGCTGCACCAGGGCGCCGGCCACGTCGGTGGCCAGGGAGTACATCCACCGCCGCCCCGGCTGGTAGCGCAGGGGCAGGGCGCCCAGCTTGCCTACGAAGACGTCCAGGTCCTCGTCCCGCTCCATCCGCACCTTCAGGTTCACATAGGCCTCGTCCACCGGGTGGCGAGCGCCGGGAATGCCCACCGTCTCCAGCAGGCTGCCGTAGGTCAGGCCCGAGGTGTGGCTGAGGATGTCGCGGAAGCTGACCGGCCGGTGCGGCGGCTCGGTCACCATGGCCTCGCCCTCGCCGGACACCCAGACCCGCTGCTCGCGCCATTCCGGCAGCACCTGGGTCACCGGGTCGTCGATCTGGAACAGGCCGCGCTCCCACAGCGTCATCAGCGCCACCGAGACGATCGGCTTGGTCATGGAATAGATTCGCGCCACCGTGTCGTCGCTCCACGGCGCGGCGCGGGCGATGTCGCGCAGGCCCAGGCTTCGGCTGTAGGCGACCTCGCCGTGGCGGGCGACCAGGGTCTGGCAGCCGGCGATCTTGCCGGACTCCACATACTGGGTCTGCAACAGCTCGGTGATGCGCTCCAGCCGGGAGGTGGACAGGCCGGCGAGGGTCTGCGGCGTCATGGTCGTGCCCGTCCTTGGCGGCGCCGGCCCCCGCGGGCGGCGGCCGGGACATCCGCCTACCGCCGATCCCGGGCCCCGGCAACGCCGGGCGCCTGGCCGGGCGGGTTTCGGCGGAGGGTTTTGAATGCGCCGTACGGCGCCCATCCCTTGAGCGGCAAAGGGCTCAGGCCCGCTTTGGGGCTTTCGCGATGGTCGGGCGGCGGATGAAAATCATCGGTGCGAGGGCGGACGCCCGTTGGCGGCGGCGGCCAAACGGCCTAGGAAAAGCGCAACGAGGCCGCAGCCCTTGCCGCGCGGCCCGCCCGGTAAGGTGGGAGACGACATGACCCAGGCGGCGCCTCTCTCGACCGGGACGGACACCGCGGCGCCCGGGCGCGGCGCGGCCGAAGCCTGGCCCGCGGTCAGCCTGGCGCAGTCGCAGGCCCTGCTCACCGCGCCCGGCGCCATGTTCGAGATGGAGCCCTGGGTTCGCGACGGCCTGACCGTGCGCGCCTGGAAGAACGGGCCGAAGTCGCTGGTGGAGCTGTTCTTCCTGGCCCACGCCTTCGGCGAGCGCACCTTCCTGGTCAACGGGGACGAGCGGGTCAGCTTCGACGCCTTCGGCCGCGCCGCCATCGCCTTCGCCCGCCACCTGATCGAGGCCGACGTGAAGCCTGGCGACCGGGTGGCGCTGGCCATGCGCAACCTGCCGGAATGGCCGGTGGTCTTCTACGGCGCGGCCCTGGCGGGGGCGGTGGCGACGCCGCTGAACGCCTGGTGGTCGGCGGGCGAGCTGGCCTATGGGCTGAGGGATTCCGGAGCCAAGGTCGCGGTGTTCGACGGCGATCGCTACGAACGCGTGCGGGCGCGGCTGGGCGACTGCCCCGCCCTGGACCGGGTGCTGGTCTGCCGCCGAACGGCGGGCGAGCCATCCGGCGTCACCACCGACCTGGAAGACGTGCTGGGCGCACCGGGCGCCTGGGGAGACCTCCCGCCGGTGGAGGCGCCGCCCATGGCGGGGCCGCCGGTGGCGGTCCGGCCCGAAGACGACGCCACCCTGTTCTACACCTCCGGCACCACGGGCGACCCCAAGGGCGTGGCGGCCAGCCACCGGGCGGTCACCACGCCCGTCCTGGCCACCCTGTACTCGCAGGCCCGCGCCTTCGTGCGGCGGGGCGAGGCCGTGCCGGAGCCCGATCCCACGGTGCAGAAGGCCTATGTGGTGGCCATCCCCTTCTTCCACGTCACCGGCTGCTTCTCGCTGCTGAACATCGCCCTGGCCACGGGCGTCAAGCTGGTGCTGATGCGCCGCTTCGAGCCGGAGGCCTGCATGGCCCTGATCGAGCGGGAGCGGGCGACCTCCATCGGCGGGGTGCCGACCATCCCCTGGCAGCTGCTGGAGCACCCGGCGCGGCCCCGCTACGACCTCTCCAGCCTGGAGAGCGTCACCTATGGCGGCGCCCCCGCCGCACCCGAGCTGGTGCGCCGCATGGACGAGGCTTGGCCGAACGCCCTGAGCGGTACGGGCTGGGGCATGACCGAAACCTGCGCCACCTTCACCCACCACTATGGCGAGGACTACGTCCACCGCCCCGACAGCTGCGGTCCCGCGACCCCGGTCGGCGACATGAAGGTGGTGGACGCCGACGGCAACGGCCTGCCGCCCGGAAGCGTCGGCGAGCTGTGGGTCTACGGCCCGCACGTGGCGCGGGGCTACTGGAACAAGTTCGAGGCCTCGGCCAAGACGTTCCAGGACGGCTGGCTGAAGACGGGCGACCTGGCGCGGATCGACGAAGAAGGCTTCTGCTACATCGTCGACCGCATCAAGGACGTCATCATCCGCGGCGGCGAGAACATCTATTCGGTGGAGGTGGAGGACGTGCTCTACACCCACCCGGCCATCATGGACGCGGCGCTCGTTCCTATCGCCCACCGCACCCTGGGCGAGGAGCCTGGCGCCGTGGTGACGCTCAAGCCCGGCGAGAGCGCCGACGAGGCCGAGCTGCAGGCCTATGTCCGCGCCCGGCTGGCGGGGTTCAAGACGCCGGTCCGCATCCTGTTCCGACGTGATCCGCTGCCCCGCAACGCCAACGGCAAGATCCTGAAGCCCGAACTCAAGCGGCTGTTCGAAGCCGCCCCCGCCAACGCCTGACCCTCAAGGCCCGCCCTCATGAACCTCGACTTCTCCCCCGAAGACCTCGCCTTCCGCGACGAGGTGCGCACCTTCATCGAACAGGACTATCCGGCCGAAGTCCGCGCCAAGCAGGACGCCGGCGAGGAGCTGGGGCGCGAGGACTACCTCGCCTGGCACCGCATCCTGGGGAAGAAGGGCGGCTGGTCCACCCCGTCCTGGCCGATGGAGTACGGCGGCCCGGGCTGGACCCCGATCCAGAAGTTCATCTTCGCCGAGGAGAACGCCCGCGCCGGAACCGTGCCGATCCTGCCCTTCGGCGTGAACATGGTCGCCCCGGTGATCATGGCCTTCGGCACGCCGGAGCAGAAGGCGAAGTACCTGCCGCCGATCATGATGGGCGAGGTGTGGTGGTGCCAGGGCTATTCGGAACCCGGCGCGGGCTCCGACCTGGCCGGGCTGTCCACCCGGGCGGTGCGGGACGGCGAGCACTATGTCGTCAACGGCCAGAAGACCTGGACCACCCTGGCCCAGCACGCCGACTGGGGCTTCTTCCTGGTGCGCACCGACCCGGCCGCCAAGAAACAGGAGGGCATCAGCTTCCTTCTGCTCGACATGAAATCGCCGGGCGTCACGGTCCGCCCGATCATCACCCTGGACGGCGCGCACGAGGTCAACGAGGTTTGGCTGGAGGACGTGCGCGTGCCCGTCGACCAGCGCATCTATGAGGAGAACAAGGGCTGGACCTGCGCCAAGTTCCTGCTGGCGCACGAGCGCACCGGCA
>CAXUEN010000187.1:0-5171 GCA_964249945.1 uncultured Caulobacteraceae bacterium
AGAAGGTCCCGTCCGTGCGCCTGCTCTTGTCGAAGACCGGGATGTGCGGCTCGATTGAGCATTCTTGGACACCCGTCGAGCGCAGAGGTCGGCAGCGCCATGGAGGCGGGTGTTTGAGAATGCTCAAGTCTGACCCGCGGGATGGCGGGCTGGCGCTATGGGGATTGGTACGGGGCGACGCTCCCATCCGGGACGCTGGCGGGCTTGGCGGCGCCCTCGAAGCGGATGGTCGAGCACCATGGCGCGCGGTTTGGCCGGCGCGACCGTTCTGTCGGCACCGCCGGCCTCAAGAACCGAGGGCAAGGCAAGCGACGGCTGAACCAGCTCTGGGGCTGGAGATCGAGACCGGCCATCGATGGCGGCGGGTCACCGAGGCTCATGAGCTATCGATCCCTCGAGCGGTGAACGCGGGCGCGAGGCGGGGCTGGGCGCCGCGCTCGAACACCTCGATCAGCCGCATACGGCCGCCACAGCAGGGACAGGGGAAGGCGTCCTCGATGGCGGCGTTGTCGTTGGCGGCTTGAACGGTTGTCGGGACGGACGGCGGTTCGAGCAGGATGCGGAGCCTGGCCATGTTGGCGGTGCGGCGCGTGTTGGCGAACAGGCCGAAGTGGCGGATGCGGTGGAAGCCCTGGGGCAGGACGTGGATCAGGAACCGCCGGATGAACTCGGCTGGGTCCAGCGTCATGCACTTCCGCCGCTCGGGCCCGTTGCGGCGGTAGTCCTTGTAGCGGAAGGCGACGCCGCGGTGATCGAGGCTGACCAGGCGGCTGGAGGAGATCGCCACGCGGTGGGTGTAGCGGGATAGATAGGCCAACGCCGCCTCAGGGCCGGCGAATGGACGCTTGGCGTAGACCACCCATTCGCGCCGGCGGAGCCGAGCCAGGCGGGCGGTGAAGAGCGCACGGTCGGCGAGGCCCGCGAGGTCGCCGAAGAAGGCGAGGCGCCCCTCGGCATGGGCGGCGGCGAGCCGGTCCAGGAACAGCCGCCGGAACAGGCGCGAGAGCACCCGCACGGGCAGGAAGAAGCGCGGCCTGCACGAGACCCAGCTCCGGCCATCGAACGACAGGCCACCGCCGGGCACGATGCAGTGGACATGCGGGTGGTGGGTAAGGGCTGATCCCCAGGTGTGCAGGACGGCGGTCACCCCGAGGCGAGCGCCGAGATGCCTGGGATCCTTGCCGATGGTCAGGAGCGTCTCGGACGCGGCCTTGAACAGGATGTCGTAGGCCACCGCCTTGTTGTGGAAGGCGATGTCGGCGATCTCGGCCGGCACGGTGAAGACCACGTGGTAGTAGGCCACCGGCAGGAGCTCTGCCTCGCGGGCCTCGAGCCAGCGCTTGGCCGCCGCGCCCTGACACCTGGGGCAGTGGCGGTTGCGACAGGAGTTGTAGGCGACCTGCACGTGGGCGCAGTCCTCACACCGCTCCACGTGGCCGCCGAGCTCGGCGGTCCTGCACGCCTCGATCGCAGACATCGCCTTCAGCTGACCGAGACTGAGGTGGCCGGCCTGCGCTAGGCGGTAGGACGGACCGTGGGCGCGGAAGACGTCGGCGACCTCCAGCGCCGGGCGCACGGCCCGGCCCAGCGTCAGGTCGGCTGTGGCTGCAGCTCCAGCCGATCCAACGGGCTGACGACCCCGCTCAAGGTCTCGTCCGCCACGTGGGTGTAGACCGCGGTCGTCTCCAGCTTGCTGTGCCCCAGAAGCACCTGGATGGTGCGGACGTCGACGTTCTGCTCCAGGAGGTGGGTGGCGAAGCAGTGGCGCAGCGTGTGCAGGGTGACCGGCTTCCTGATCCCGGCGCGCCCCTGAGCTTCGTGGAAGGCGCGGTTGAGCGAACGCGGGGTCACCGGTTCGAAGGCGTTCCACTGGCTCGGGAACAACCAGGCTTGGGGTCGCGCCATCTTCCACCACTCCCGCAGGGTGGTCAGAAGCCGAGGCGAGAGCAGTGCGTCACGGTCGCGCCGCCCCTTGCCCTGCTGCACCCGGATCCGCATCCGCTCGCTGTCGATGTCGCCGACCTTGAGCCCCACCACCTCCGAAGCCCGTAGTCCGGCGCCATAGGCGACGCTGAGCGCGGTGCGCCACTTTAGGCTCGGGGTCGCCGCCAACAGGCGCGAGATCTCGCTGCGGGTCAGCACGACCGGCAGCCGCTGGGGCTGGCGCGCGATCGGGATGTAGTCCACCGCCTCGGGCCGCCTGAGCGTCACGCGGAAGAAGAACCGGAGCGCCGTCATGGCGACGTTGATGCTGCTGGGCGCCAGGCCAGACTGACCGAGCTGCAGCTGGTAGCGACGCACATCCTCGAAGGTGAGCTGATCAGGGCGCCGCTCACAATATCGGCAGCAAGACCGCACCGCTCGAAGGTAGGCCTGCTGGGTCCGCCGATCGAAGTTGCGGATGGTCATGTCTTCGATCATTCTGCGGCGCAGCGGGTTGATGGCCTCTTCCGCCATGACCTGTCTCCTGTCCTGAGGAGGACGTGACCCACTCACGCACCTCCTCAGGCAGGAGAATCCCGTTACTCACTGCCGCCCAACCAATACTCCTCCCGCGCGAGCGGGTTAGTACATGAGCCACGTTCCCCATTGGCGTTGTCGGCCCGAAGTCAGAACCTGCTCTGCCAATAAGCGGTCAATCCGGACAGCGGGAGGAGCCAGTCGCCGCTGCCAAGCCGCTGCAACTACCCGATGCCTCGCTTGCGCGAATAGAGCTCACAGAGATGTGACTGCCGCTCGGTGGACACCATGTGGACACCACGATCCGCGACGTACGAGCAGCCGGGCAGCTGTACTCACCAACTCACTGAATTCAAAGGGAAAATTGGAGCGGGCGAAGAGATTCGAACTCTCGACCCCAACCTTGGCAAAGTTGCCTGGGGTCTCCTCCGAGGGTATCCGGCACTACGCTAGAGTACGGCTAAAACACTGAAATAGCAGAGTATTCTTCCTTGCATCGCCGTCGGCAGCCCTCTACAATACACCCTCGATTTCCGATCGCGGTGGTGTCTGGGTGGTGTCTAGGATTGGGCTGGAGGAGTCAGTGCGCAGGCCGGAAAAGCTCACCCTGACGAAGAGCGTCGTCGACGCTTCAGCCGCGGCGTCCAAGCGTTTCCATGTGTGGGATAGCGAGCTTGCAGGCTTCGGCCTGCGCGTCGAGCCGACAGGGGTCAAGACGTTCATAGCCAAGTACCGGGTCGGCGGTGGTCGAACAGCGACGCAGCGCGTGGTGACGATCGGGCGGTTTGGAACACTGACTGCCGACCAGGCTCGGAAGGAGGCTAAGAAGATCCTTGGCGGAGCCGCCGTCGGGAGCGATCCATCGGCCGAGATTCAGGCAAGGCGGCGCGAGATGAAGATGAGCGCCCTGATCGATCTGTATGAGGCGGAGGGATGCACGGTCCAGCGTGGAAAGCGCCAAGGGACACCCATGAAGCCGATGACCAAGAGCTACACGGTCGCGCGGTTACGGCACCACGTCGTGCCGCTCCTTGGGGCGAAACGGGTCTCAGAGATCGGCGCGGGGGACATCGAGAGGTTCTTCGCCGACGTGACCGCGGGGAAGACGGCGCGGGACGACAAGATCGGCCCACGCAGGCGCATCATTGTGCGTGGCGGCGCTGGCGCGGCTCGCAAGGTGTTTCGCGACCTCTCGGCGGTCTTCAGCTTCGCTCGGCGTCGAGAGATCATCGCCCGAAATCCCTGCGATATCGCGACGGTCCAGAAGACGGATGGCCGTAACGAGCGGTACCTGACGCTTCCAGAGGTCGGACGCCTCGGCGCGGCCTTGGATGCGCTTGAACGAGAGGGCGTCAACCCGAAGGGGCTAAACATCGCACGCCTTTGGGCGCTGACCGGCTGCAGACGGAACGAGATCGCAGGGCTGAAGTGGCCGGAGGTCGATCTCATTGCAGGCGTTCTTAAGTTCAGCGACAGCAAGACTGGCAAGTCCGTCCGTCCCCTGGGCGCTGCGGCGATTGCTCTACTTCAGAGCCTCGAGAAGCCGGGGGGCAGCGAATTCGTGTTCCCCAGCGATCGAGGAGACGGGCACTTCCAGGGCCTAAAGACGATGTGGTCCAAAGCTATAAAGCGTGCTGACCTTCCAGGTGTTTCGCCGCACACACTGCGGCATACACTCGGGTCGACCGCGACGTCGACCGGTGAAGCGCTCGCGCTGACAGGAGCTATTCTTGGACACTCAAATCTCAGGTCGACGGCGATCTACGCTCACGTGCAGCACGATTTCTCGAAAAGAGCGGCGACCAGGGTGACGAACGAGATCGCGGCGGCTCTTTCGGGTTCATCCACAGTGGCGAATGCCCCTGATGCCGATGCGAAGCTCCTGCAACTCATAGCCGAACGCTATATCATCGACGGCGCGGAAGGATCTCGATTCAGGAAGGCCTTGCTCGAGACTATAGCCGGACAGCGCCCACTCACGGTTTGACGCTGTTCACGCCGACGCCCCACCGTGTCTTGGCGAAGTGGGCGGCGGGTTGCGGGCCTCCCAGCGCCGCTGTAAGAGCCTTGAAACATTCCCTGGAGAGAATAGATTGGCGTGGGCGGTCGCCCTTGACGACGAGTTCGCCACTTGGCTCAGAGGCCAGACCGCCCGGGTTCGGGAAGAGATTCTGACGAGCGCCGAGCTGTTGCGCGCGTTTGGACCTCAGCTTGGCCGACCGCATGTCGATCGTATCGAAGGATCAACGTTCCCGAACATGAAGGAGCTGCGGGTTCAGATCGGTGGCGATCCTTGGCGTATCTTCTTCGCCTTTGATCCGAAGCGTTCTGCGATCCTGCTCGTGGGCGGGGACAAGACTGGCGACAAACGGTTCTACGAGACGAACATCCCGGTGGCGGACGCCCGTTACGAGCGTCACCTAGAGCGGCTCAGGACGGCGAAGATCGGAAAGGATTGAGCGATGACAGTCTCTCTTGACGCATTCCTCGAAACTCTGCCGCCGGAGGAGCAAGCGAGGATCACGGAGCGCGGGCGCGAGGCAGTCGCTAGGCACATGAGCTTGCGGGAACTCCGCAAGGCTCGCCGCCTGTCGCAGAAGGTGATCGCCGAGAAACTCCACACCAATCAGGCGGGGGTCTCGAAAATCGAGAAGCGCGCCGATTTGATGCTCTCCACCCTGCGCGGCTATGTCGAGGCGGCGGGAGGAAGT
>CAXUEN010000188.1:0-4234 GCA_964249945.1 uncultured Caulobacteraceae bacterium
CCACCTGCCGCACCTCCCACCCCGGCGAACACGCCTACGCCAAGGTCCCCTCGCACTGCATCAGCTGCCATACCTTCCACGCCGCCGACCCCAGCGCCCCGGCTCTGAAGGGCCACGAGATGGAGACGATGGGCGCTGGCCCGCGTAAGGTGGCCGCGGTCACCCTGCGCGCGCCTCCAGGGCCGCCGCGGTGAGGCGAGTTGGAGTTGCGTCCGCATGATTGTCGAGCTCGGGCACTACGCCCTGGTGCTGGCCTTCCTCGTCGCCCTGGTCCAGGCCGGAGCGGGCCTGTGGGGCGGCCACACCCGCAACCCCCACGCCATCAGCCTGGCGGGCCCCGCCGCCGTCATGCTGGCGGCACTGGCGGCGCTGGCCTTCGGGGCCCTCACCTGGGCGCACGTAAGCTCGGACTTCAGCGTCCAGAACGTGTTCCAGAACAGCAACTCGGCCCTGCCGCTGATCTATCGGATCGCGGGCGTCTGGGGAAACCACGAGGGCTCCATGCTGCTCTGGATCGTCACCCTGTCGATCCTCGGCGGCTTGGTAGCCGTACTCGACCGCAACCTGCCGCCGACGCTGCGCGCCCGGGTGCTGGGCGTCCAGGCGATCATCATCGGCGCCTTCATCGGCTTCGCCCTGTTCACCTCCAACCCCTTCACCCGCCTGTCGCCCACGCCGCCTGACGGGCAGGACCTGAACCCCCTGCTGCAGGACCCCGGCCTCGCCTTCCACCCGCCCTTCCTCTACCTGGGCTTCGTCGGCTTCTCGGTGGCCTTCTCCTTCGGCGTGGCGGCGCTCCTGGAAGGCCGTGTTGACCCGGCCTGGGCGCGGTGGGTGCGGCCCTGGACGCTCGGCGCCTGGACCAGCCTGACGCTCGGCATCGGCATGGGGGCGGCCTGGGCCTATTACGTGCTCGGCTGGGGCGGCTTCTGGTCCTGGGACCCGGTAGAGAACGGCTCGCTGATGCCGTGGCTGGCCGGCACCGCGCTCCTGCACAGCGCCGCGGTGATCGAGAAGCGGGACACGCTGAAGGCCTGGACCATCCTGATGTCCATCACCGCGTTCTCCACCTCGGTGCTCTCCACCTTCGTGGTGCGTTCGGGCCTGCTCACCAGCGTCCACGCCTTCGCCAACGACCCCAGGCGCGGCCTGCTGCTGCTGGCCATCTGCCTGGTCATGACTGGCGGCGCGCTGCTGCTCTATGCGCTGCGCGCCCACACCCTGAAGGCTGGCGGCGCCTTCCAGGTGGTGAGCCGGGAGTCCTCGCTCGTCCTCAACAACGTGCTGCTCTCGGCCATTCTGTTCACGGTGGCCATCGGCACCTTCTGGCCCATCGTGGCGGAGGTGGCGTTCGGCCAGCGCATCTCGGTCGGCGGTCCCTACTACGTCCGCACCGCCGTGCCCCTGGCCGCGCTGCTGGCGCTCTTCATGTCCATCGGCGTGCAGCTGCCCTGGAAGCGGGGCGACTGGCGCACCGCGCTGAAGCGCCTGCGCCTCGCCGCCATCGTCACCCTCGCCGCCGCCGCCGCCGGCTTCTGGCTCAGCGGCCAGAGCAAGGCGCTATCGGCGGTGGGCGTGGCCATGGGCGTGTGGATCGTGGCCGGTGCGATGGCCGACATCGCGCTGCGGGTCCAGTTCGGTCGGGGGGGCCGCGCGGTGCTGTGGCGGCGCGCGGTGAACCTGCCGCGCTCGGCCTGGGGCGGGGCGCTGGCCCATGCGGGGCTCGGCGTCTGCGTGCTCGGCATGGTGGGGACCACGCTCTGGGCCAGCGAGAGGCTGACCGTGATGCGCCCGGGCGAGCGGATGCAGATCGCCGGCTACACCCTGGTGTTCAACAGCGTCGACCCCCGCACCGCCGGAAACTTCCAGGCCGACACCGCGAGCTTCACCGTGCTGCGCGGCGACCGACAGCTCACCGTCCTGCACCCGGAGCGGCGCTGGTTCCCTATCGCCCAGACCCTGACCACCCAGGCCGCCAATCGCCTGACGCCCATGGGCGACCTGTATCTGGTGATGGGCGATCCCCGCGGCGACGACAACCAGGCCCACGTGGTGCGCGCCTACGTCCACCCGCTGGTGGGGCTGATCTGGCTCGGCGTGCTGGTCATGGTCGGCGGCGGCGGGGTCTCGCTCTCCGACGGCCGCTATCGCATCGGCGCGCCGGTGCGCCGGCCGAAGCCCGGGCCGGCGACCCTAGTGGCCGCGGAATGAGACGGACGCGCGCCGCCTTTGTCCTCGCCGCCTTGCTGAGCCTTTCCACCGCGGACGCGGCCCTGGCCGTCAACCCCGAGGAGCAGCTGCATAACCCCCGGCAGGAGGCCCGCGCCCGCGCCATCAGCCGGGAACTCCGCTGCGTGGTCTGCCAGAGCCAGACCATCGACGACTCCAGCGCCCCCGTCGCCGAGGCGCTCCGCAAGCTGGTGCGCGACCGCATCGTGGCCGGCGACAGCGACGCCCAGGTGGTGGCCGCGGTCACCGCCCGCTATGGCGACTTCGTGTTGCTGAAGCCCCGCTTCGACGGGTCTACAGCTATCCTGTGGCTCGGCCCCTTCGCGGTTCTGGCGCTGGGCGCCGCGGGCGCCTTCGTCTACGTGCGCCACCAGAGCAAGGCCTCAAGCGAGCCTGCGCCCCTCACCGAGGCCGAGCGCGCCGCCCTGTCCGAAACCTTCAGGCCTGAGTCCCCGGTGACGCATGCCTGACCCCCTCGAAGAGGAGTTCGGGCGATGCTGACGATCGCACAGATCACCGATCTACACGTCACCACACCCGAAGACCCGCTCAACAAGACCCGCAACGAGGTGCGTCTGCGCCAGGTGCTGGCCGCCATCCACCAGCTCAGCCCCCGCCCCGTGGCCGTCGTCGCCTCGGGCGACCTGGTGGACCGCGCAACTCGGGCCGAATACCTGGAGCTGCGTGAGATCCTGAAGGGCGTGGAGATCCCGATCTATTTCGGGGTCGGCAACCACGACGCCCGCGCGCCCTTCCTCGGGGTCTTCGCCGGCCCCTGCGCCCGGACCGACAAGAACGGCTTCATCCAGTACGCGGTCGATTTCGGGGGCTTGCGGGTGATCATGTGCGACACCCTGGACGAGGGCCGCCACGGCGGCGCCTTCTGCGAGCAGCGCGCGGACTGGCTGGCCCGCACCCTGGACGCCAAGCCCGACACGCCCACCCTTCTCATGCTGCACCACCCGCCAGTCGCCAGCGGCGTCGCCTGGATGGACCCGCAGCCGGACGCCGCCTGGATCGGGAGGCTGGAGCGCGTGCTGCGCGACCGCAGCCAGATCCGCACCATCGCGGCCGGCCACCTGCACCGGGGCTTCGTGACCACTTTCGCCGGCCACCTGCTGGCCGCATCCCCCGCCACTTCGATCCAGCTGACGCTCGACCTGTCGCCAGTGGACCTGACCCAGGCCGACGGGCGCGAGATCCTGGTCGACGAGCCGCCCGGCTACATGCTGCACATGTGGGACAGGGGCGAGCTGGTCTCTCACACCGCCGTGGCTGGGAACTTCCCGGCGGCGGTCCGCTACACCAAGCCCTTCGTCGGGAGTTCGGCTTAAACTTTTCGGCTCTCCCGCGGAGCGGGGGAGATGAGACAGCCCCTCAGTTCGGCGGCTGCGTCGTGGCTGGCCCATCCGCCGGCGGCGCGGCGTAGAGGTTGTCGGCGTCCGGGGCGCCGGCTTTCTTCAGATAGGCCTGGAAGGCCTCGCGCGAGGCGCGCTTGCAGCCGCTCTTGTCCGCCTGGAGGATCGCGTCGAGCGTGGTCAGCGCCTCCACTCCCGGGCAGAAGCCGCGGCGGGCGCCAAAGGTGCGGCCCGCCGGCGGCGCCTGGAACAGAGCGTGCAGGGCCTCGAACCGTCCGGCGTCGGCCTGGGCGGTCTGCAGGCCCGGCAGGGTCGCGCCCCGTGCGCCGCCCTGGAGCGTTATCACCTCGCCGGAGGTGCGGATCACCGTCACCGACCGGCCGGGGGCGAGGCCCATGTGGGCGCCGGCGTCCAGCGCCTGGCCGGTGCGCACCGACGGGTCGGTGGAGCTGACCACGATGAAGTCGTGCGCCAGGGCCGCGCCGCCCATCGCCACGGCCAGCAGCCCGCCAAGAACCCGCCCGCGCATGTTCCCTCTCCGCAAGATCGCGGCCGTCCAGGGCCAGTTGAGCCCCGTCGGGCGACGTGGTTCAACTAGCACAGCGTACGGGGTGCGAGAACTCCTGGACGCAGCGGCGGCCGCATGG
>CAXUEN010000188.1:4244-5162 GCA_964249945.1 uncultured Caulobacteraceae bacterium
GGTTTCCAACCCAGGTCCGATGGCGCGGCGGGCGGCCCGGCTGGAAGCCTTGCGCGCGCGCCTGGGCGGCCGGGCCGGTCTGCTGGATGCGGCGGTGATCGTGGCGGTCTCCGCGGCCGTGGCGCTCGCCGCTCTGGGGCTGGGTCTGACCACGCCGGTGCGCTTCGTGGAAAACCTGACCTACGACCTGCGCATGTCGCTGGGAGCGCCGCCGAACGCGACGCTTATGGTGATCGTCAAGCTGGACGACGCCGCCATCGAGGCCATGCGCGCCCGCTCGCCCTGCCGGTGCCTGGCGCCCATCGACAAGGTGTGGCTGGCCGACGTGATCGCCTCCTTGAGCGCTAAGGGCGTGAGGGCCATCGGCGTCGACGTCCTGCTCGACACCTGGAAGGACGCCGCCGAGTTCGCCGAGTTCGAGCGGCGCACCGTGAAGCTGCCCACTCCGGTGGTGGCGGTGGTCGATCCGGGCCTGAAGCCTAGGGTGGACTATCCCGTCGATCCGAAGCTGCGCTACGGCGACGCCCGCGCCCTGGTCAGCAGCGACTATGACGACGTCATCCGCCGCTACGACCCTCAGCCCGGCCGGCTGGCCGCGCTCTCCACCGCCCTGGCCCACGCGGTGGGCGCCACTCCATCCCTGACGCCCTTCCAGATCCGCTACCGCAAGCCCGACCCGGTGCTAACCGCGGAAAACCTGGGCGGCGTCGCGCCCGCCTATTCGGCGGCCTTCGTGTCCCTGCTGCCGGCCGAGTTGCTGCGCGGGCGCATCGCCTTGATCGGGGCGGTGACGCGCTCGGCGCACGCGGACTCCGACAGCCTGAAGGAGGACATGCACATGACGCCGCTGCGCTTCCTCCCGGGCCACTTCGGCGGCACGCCGGGGGTGGAGGTGCACGCCCACGCCCTGTCCCAGAT
>CAXUEN010000189.1:0-5132 GCA_964249945.1 uncultured Caulobacteraceae bacterium
TGCTTGTACAGCAGAGCGACATCGACTGGTTCCTGCTCCTCCTCGTCAGCTTCGCCGCCTCCAGACTCATCCGGACCCATGTCCGGCCGGTGACGGTGGAGCGGCGGGTGCTGTCGCGCGCCCGGCCGCTTGGCATGGCTCCGTCGCCGTCGAGCCCCTGGTGAAGTCCTCTATCCCAATCCCGCAGGCGCCCTCGCCGGTGCTCGCCCCGCCCGTCGAGGCGAGGCGGGCGCCCCCGCGGCGTCGATGGCGCCTCCCTGCCCTGACCCCGACCTCGTGGATCACCGCGGAGAAGCTGGTGCAGCAGGCTTTGTGGCTTGTCCTGTTCGTGGTCCTGGCGCCGATCCTGGGGCCCACGCCTTACGGCCTCTTTTCCCTGACCATGGTGGTGATCGGCTTCTGCGAGATCGTCCTGGCGGAGGTCGCGGCCGAAGCGCTGCTGTCGCTGGAGACGATGAGCGGCAGGCATCTGGCCACCGCCAACCTCTGCAACCTGGTCGTCGGCGGGGCGGCGGCGGCGTGCACGGCGCTGGCGGCCGCGCCGATGGCGGCAGCCTTCCACCAGCCCGTGCTCCGATGGATGTTCTACGCCCTGACGCCGCTCCCGGTGCTCTCGGCCTTCGTTTCCACGCCTACGGCCATCCTGAAACGGGACATGCGGTTCGGCCCCTTTGCGGCAAGATCGATCCTCGGCCTCGCCATCGGCGGCGCGGCCGGCGTGGTCGCCGCCCTGCTCGGCGCGGGCGTCTGGGCGCTGGTGATCCAAATCCTGGTGCAGCGGGTGGCGGAGGTGTCGATCCTGTCCGCCTCGGCGCCCGAAGCGCTGAGGTTCGGCTGGCGGCGCGACAGCTTCGAGGAGCTGAGGGGCTATGCCGCGGACGTCCTGGCGGCGCGCGCCCTGACCTGGACGACGGGGCAGGCGCCCCGCCTCATCCTCGGGGCCCTGCTCGGCCCCACCCTGCTCGGCATGTTCACCTTGGCCACGCGCATCGCCGACATCGTGGCCCAGGTCGTGCTCTCGCCCGCCTCCATGGTGGCGCGGGTGGAGATGCGCCGGTTTGCCGAGGACGGCGCCGACCTCGAGCAGGCCTTCAGCGATCTGCTGCGCAGCCTGAGCTTCGTCGCCTTCCCGATCACCGCGGGCCTTGCGGCGGTGACGCCGGCGCTTTTCACGGTGTGGCTGGGACATCGCTGGCAGGGGGCGGAGACGGCGACCCAGCTGATGGTGCTCACCACTGCGCCCTCCGTGCTGTTCTACTGCACCACCTCGGTACTGATGGGCCTGCGCCTCTCGCGGCTGGAGGTCGTGATCCAGGCCGTCGCAAGCCTGTCGGCGGTGGCGATCGCCTGGCAGGTCGCGCCCTTCGGGCTGAACGCCGTCTGCCAGACCCTGCTCCTGCGCCTGGTCCTGCTGCTGGCCCTGCCCCTATGGATACTGAAGGTGCGGGCGGGCCTGCCGGTGCGCAGCGTCCTGAAGGCCGTCCTCGGCGCCGGCGTCTCCGCCACCCTCATGGGTCTGGCCGTCTCCGCCCTGCTGCCGTGGGCGGCGCATCGGGCGGGGCAGCCCGCAGCCCTGGCGGCCGGCGTCGGGGCCGGCGCCTGCCTCTACCCGGCGCTGGCTTGGCTGTTCGAACGGCGGGAGCTCGAGGCTTGGCGTGACCGTCTCACGGCTGCGATCGCGACCCTGCAGCCGAAGAAGGGGCGTTTGTTCGGGAGCGCCAGAGGCTAGCATAAAGAACGAGGCTGCGGTGCTAGGCGCTCAGCTTCTCGACCACCATGAACGCCATGTGCGTGCTCGCATCCACGCTGGACATCCTGTCGAACGGGGACTTGAAGGACGCTTTCAGGAACCCGTCCACTCGGCGGTGGAGGCGTGTCATGGTCGCTGCGAAGCGGTTCCGGGCCAGCAGTTCTTGGTGACGCTCGAGCGGATGCCGGTTGATCAGGTAGGTGCGCCGGCCCCGCAGGATCGTCCACTGCAGGTCGTTCAGCGCCCAGTGGCCGTTCCATGCGCGGGTCAGGCCATGCGAGCTGAAGTCGATCAGGTGCGTCATCACCCCGTCCGGCGCCAGCAACAGGTTGAAGAGCCTGTACATCGGCTCCAGGTCCTCGACGTGTTCGAGCACGGAGTGGGAGGCGATCCAGTCCACCTGGCATTTCGTCTGAGGGCCCGCAGCTCCGACATTGACCTTGATCATATCCCCGCCCCCAGCCAGGATTTCCGCCCTGATCCGGCCCAGACGCGCCGGGGCCAAGGCTTTGGACATCCAGCCGTCGGAGAACGCGGCTGGAAAGGCGTGGTCCTCGACATAGGGGAAGAGGCGCACGAACTCCCCGTCGTGGGGGATTTCGCACCGGTCGGCGAACAGCTCCACAAGCAGGTCGAAGACGCGAAGATTGGTTGCGACATCGAAGTGCGCCGCGACGTCGTGGGTCTGGTAGTGGCTAGCCCCCGAGATCAGGGCGGCGAGGCCGAAGCCCAGCGAACTTCCCGGCCCGAACTCTGCGACGGTTTCACCGAAGCGGTAGGGCCTGACCTCCGAGCGCAGCGTCAGGTGTCGCAGAAACTGCGAGTACGAGAATCCGGCGGAGACCGGGAAGAGGTCGGCGTGGGAGTTCCGGGCGGCGGCCAGGATGTAGGAGGCGGCACCCTTCGCATACGACTTCAGCATCGCGACCCTTCCGCTTCGTCGCGACCCTGCCTGAAAAACGTGACTCGGCGGTTACGCGCCGCCTGTGACCGCGAACGCCGCCGCCCGCGCCTGTCTTCATGGCGGCCCACATCGACGGCGACAGAGGCGGCCTTGCGCGCGGTCGCCGCCGATCCTGCAATTCGCCCCCCGTGATGACGAGAACCCGTTGCGACAACGGCTTGAACCTGGCCATCAATACCGCTGGCCGCTCATAACCTGGGGACGATGCGGACGTTCCTGTGCGGCGATCCGCCGGCCGGGACCGAGGTGCGGCTTGAGTAGGCCGGCGGGCTCGGCCACACTCCCGGTCGTGACGCGCCGGGAGGGCGCGCGCCGGAGGACGAGGTGGTCAAGCGCGCGCTGGTGTTCGGGATATCGGGCCAGGACGGCGCCTATCTCGCCCGCAGCCTGCTGGATGCCGGCTACGAGGTGCACGGGACCTCCCGCGACCGGGAACTGACCAACCGCACCCACCTGACCCAGACCGGCGCCGACGGCCGGGTCAGGATGCACACGGTGGTGCTCACCGATTTCCGCAGCGTGCTGCACGGCATCACCGCCGCCCAGCCGGACGAGATCTACAACCTCGCCGGCCAGTCGTCGGTGGGCCTCTCGTTCGACACGCCGATCGAGACGCTCGACGGGATCGTTGTCGGCACGCTCAACATCCTGGAATGCCTGCGCTTCCTCAAGTCGCGCGCCCGCTTCTTCAACGCCGCCTCGAGCGAGAGCTTCGGAGACATCGAGGGCCGTCCGGCCGACGAGGACACCGCCTTCCAGCCCCGTAGCCCCTACGGCGTGGCCAAGGCGGCCGCCTACTGGATCGTGCGCAACTACCGGGAGGCCTACGACCTGTTCGCCTGCTCAGGCATCCTGTTCAACCATGAGTCGCCCCTGCGGCCGGCGCGCTTCGTCACCCGCAAGATCGTGCGGGCGGCCGTGGACATCGCCGGGGGCCGCGCGCAGCATCTGATGCTCGGCAACCTGGACATCTCGCGCGACTGGGGCTGGGCGGCGGAATATGTCGAGGCCATGCGCCTGATGTTGCAGCTCGACCGGCCGCAGGACTTCGTCATCGCCACGGGCCGGGCCGCCACGCTCAGGGAGTTCGTCGAGCGTGCCTTCCTGCGCATGGGGCTGGACGCCGCCGCTCACGTCCGAAGCGACCCGGCGCTGCACCGCCCGCTGGACCTGACCTACAGCGTCGGCGATGCGAGCCGTATCGCCGCGGTCCTGGGCTGGCGCGCGTCGGTCACCATGCCGCACGTGGTCGACCGGCTGATCGACGCCGAACGCGCCCTGGCGCCTTCAGGGGCATAGGCGGAAGGGGGCTCGGCGCACCGAGCCCCAACCTTGCCGATCCACCTCAGGCCGCCTTGCGAACGGCGGCGACAATCTTCTCGGCGGCGTCGGACAGGTCGTTGGCGGCGATCACATCCAGGCCGGACTGGTTCAGGATGTCCTTACCCTGCTGCACGTTGGTGCCTTCCAGGCGCACCACCAGTGGGACCTTGAGCCCCACCTCCTTCACCGCCGCAATCACGCCCTCCGCGATGATGTCGCAACGCATGATGCCGCCGAAGATGTTGACCAGGATGCCCTTCACGTTGGGATCGGCGGTGATGATCTTGAAGGCGGCCGTCACCTTCTCCTTGTTCGCCCCGCCGCCGACATCCAGGAAGTTGGCGGGCTCGGCGCCGTAGAGCTTGATGATGTCCATGGTGGCCATGGCCAGGCCCGCCCCGTTCACCATGCAGCCGATCTCGCCGTCCAGCGCGATATAGGACAGGTCGTGGCGGGAGGCCTCGATCTCCTTCTCGTCCTCTTCGGACTTGTCGCGAAGCTCGACAATATCCTTATGCCGGAACAGCGCGTTGGAGTCGAAGCTGACCTTGGCGTCGAGAACCCGAAGCTGCTGGTCGCCGGTGATGATCAGCGGGTTCACCTCCAGCATGTCCATGTCCTTGGCCACGAAGGCCGCGTAGAGCTGACCCAGCAGCCTCGCGCCCTGCTTGGCGAGGTCGCCTTTCAAGTCCAGCGCTTCCGCCAGGGCGCGGCCATGGTGGGGGAAGACACCCGTGGCGGGATCAATCTGGATGGTGATGATCTTCTCAGGGGTGTGGGCGGCCACCTCCTCGATGTCCATGCCGCCCTCGGTGGAGGCGACCACGGCCACGCGGCTGGTCTCCCGGTCCACCAGCAGCGAGAGGTAGAGTTCTTTGGCGATGTCGGCGCCTTCCTCGATGTAGAGGCGGTTGACCTGACGGCCGTGCGGCCCGGTCTGGTGGGTGACGAGCACCCGGCCCAGCATCTCCTCGGCGTTGGAGCGGACGTCCTCGACCGATTTGACCACCCGCACGCCGCCCTTGGCGTCAGGGCCGAGCCCCTCGAACTTGCCCTTGCCGCGGCCGCCGGCGTGGATCTGGCTCTTCACCACGA
>CAXUEN010000190.1:0-5132 GCA_964249945.1 uncultured Caulobacteraceae bacterium
GCCACGCAGGCGCGCAGGCGCGCGCGGAAGTCGCCCGGCGGCTCGACATCGTCGTCGAACAGGCCGGTGCAGGAGACGAAGGCTGCTTCCTCCGGGACCTCTGCGAACTTGATCCCCGTTCCGTCGTAGAGCGGCGCGTCGCGCATGGGCCCGAGCGCCCAGGCCGGCCCGGGTGCGCGGGCGCGCAGCTCCTCGGCCGTGGCGTCGCCGGACGTGACCACACTGGTCCAGGCTTCCGGCGGCACGCCCAGGACGCCGAGCTGGAGCACCACGTCCGGGCCGGGGCGGGGCGAGTTGGAGATCAGCACCACGGGGCCGTGCTCCGACTTGAACCGCGCCAGCGCCGCGCAGCCCTCGACGAAGGGGACGCGCCCGTTGTGAACCACGCCCCAGACGTCGCAGAGCAGGAGGTCGTAGCGGGACGCGATCTGGTGAAGGCCGGTCAGCAGGGCGGGAGGCGTCGTCATGGGTGGCCGCTAGAGGGCGCCAGGCCTGCGGTCAATGACGCAGGGGCGCCGCCGTGCTCGGGCCCCGCTGCGGCGACCTCCAGGCGTGCTCGCAAAACGAACGGCTTGTATTCATCCGGACCGCCGCTCGTCCCGCGCCTTCACCAGCCGCTTCGGCGCCGCCGCACGCCACCTCCGTTCCAGCATCTGCGCCACCGTGGCTGGGTCCACGCTCTCCAGCCGCGCCAGCACCGAGGGATAGTCCCTGTAGTGCGGCGTGGTGTGGAAGGTCTGGGGCTCCGCCTCCATCAGGACCTCGCGCTCGTCGAAGCCGACCTCCAGCAGCACCAGGCTTTCGTCCTCGGGGCGCAGGCGGGTCAGCAGCTTGCCGCGGACCTTCAGCGCGGGCGTGCCGTAGGAGGTGGAGACCTCCACCTCGGGGAGCTTCAGGCCGATGGCGATCACCGCGTCCCAGGTCACGGCCCACGCCTTCAGCCGTAGGCGGCCACGCGGGTGCGCAGCGGCGCGCGGTTGAACGCCTCGGGCGGCGCGGTCTCGGCCATCACCGCCTCGCGGATGGCGCGGGGCTCGCCGAACAGGTGGCCCTGGCCGAAGCCGACGTCGAGTTCCAGCACCTCCACCACCTGGCGCTCGTTCTCCACCTTCTCGGCGATGATCTCCACGCCGTAGCGGCGCATCAGCGGCGCGTAGTCGGCGGCCGCAATGTCGTCCATGGAGCGGAACACAACGCGCCCGTCCCGCTCCTCCAGCTCGTCCAGGAGCACGCTGGCGCCGATCTTGACGAACTTCACGTCGGCCCGGGCCAGGTCGGCATAGTCCAGGTCCAGGTCGGTCACCTTGTCCATGGAGAAGCGGAAGCCGAGGTCCGCCAGCCTACCCATGTTCCGACTCTCCTTGGCGCCCCGGTCGCGGAAGGCCTTCTGGCCCAGTTCGAAGATCAGAGCCCCTGACAGGTCCTTGTTCTGGCTCATGAACTCCAGGAAGCGCGGGAAGAAGCTGTCGTCGGACAGGGAGGCCGGAGAGATGTTGCAGAAGATGCCCACCTGCCGGTCGCTCGACGCCAGGCGGCGGACGATCTGCACGCAACGGAACAGCAGCAGGTTGTCGATGGCCTGGACCAGCCCCTCGGGCTCGGCCACCGACAGGTATTCCGCCGGCATCATCACCCGGCCGGTGGCGTCGCGGAGCCTTGAGAAGCTCTCGTAGAACAGGGTCCGGCGCTGGGGCAGGTTGACCACCGGCTGCAGGTAGAGATCGACCCGGTTTTCCTGCAGCGCCTCGCGCACGGTCTCCAGCAGGGCGGCGCGCTGGGGATCGGGCGGCGCGTGGGCGCCGCGGCGGTCGATCACGTGGGTGGCGCTGGCCAGCCGCGCCGACAGGCTCTCGCCCATACGCGCCACCAGGTCCTCCAGCATGCGGACCTCCGAGACGATGGCCTCGGTGCGCTCCACGCTCTCGCTGGCGATGGTCGAGCCCAGCCGTTCCAGGGCGTCCTGGGTGTGCTCGATATGGTCGGCGAGGATGCGGTGCGCGTCGCGGAGCGTGGCGATCTCGCTCTTCAGCGAGGCGGTGTCGAAGATGCGCCCGACCAGGGTGTGCAGCGAGAAGGCGAGCGCCAGGGTCCCGACAAAGGCGCTCAGCCCCGCCGCCCAGCCAGCCCCGCCGCGCCACATCAGGGCGGCGACCGCCAGGGCTGCAAATATGTAGGCGCAGCTCAGAAGCGCCGCCGCCAGCTTGCGCATGGGTCCGCCCGACTTCGACCCGGAGCGGTCGATTCGAGCGATTATCAGGGGTTAAGGTTAAAAAGGCGATGCGGTTTATGGGCTTCGCAAACGCATCCTGCCGCGCTGGCCTCAGCGCGGCTTTGGCGGTGTGGAGCCACCCCCGCGTGGGGCGAACGCATGTCAAAGACCGTGTACGCTTACGCGCCCCCGCCGGAGCGGGTCCTGCGCGAGGGTTGTGTCCGCCGCTGCCAGGACCTGGGATGACGTGGACCTACGTGATCCATCTTACGAGGTACTCGCATTGATCCTTTCGGGCTCTTACGGTTGCGCCTGATCGACAGCAATCTCTTGGGCGCCTTCCGGCCGCCGAGTTTGCGCAACGTCTCGTCCCGATGGCTTTCCTTACCCGCGTCAGCCGTGCGCGCTGGATAGCCGAGGGCGGCGCAAAGCGGGAGATGACGCGGCGTCGCTCTGACCGGGTGGCGGCGGCGTGCCGCGTGCTCGGGCCGGTCAGGGCCACCGGCTTTCGCCAGGGTCTCCGCCCGGACCGCCGCTCCGCGCGACAGCTGACCGTGAGCGTCGGGACGCAGGGCGTCCCGTGTTGGAGGTTCGATCGCTTCCGGCGGATCGAACACAGAGCTAATGCAAGGAAGAGCAACGAGCACCCTCCTTTCCTCCGTTCATCCCGGCGAATGCCGGGACCCACGTCATAAGACGCGGCAGACCGCCAATTGGCCGCCGCTACGGCTCCCAAGTTCCCATCCGAAGAGCCCTGCAACCTGGGTCCCGGCATTCGCCGGGATGAGCGGACCGGCATTCGCCGGGATGAGCGGAGAGGATGACCGATGCATCTCTTCAAGTCCCAGCCCTGTGTTCGACGCAGCCGCAGGCCAGGTCGAACTTCACCAAGGGACGCCCTGCGTCCCGCCCCCTCCGGTCAGCCGCCGCGCGCAGGGCGGGTCAAGGGCGTAGAGCGAAGCGTCCCTTGACGCGCCCGAGCACGGTGGCCCAGCACGTCTGCTTGTAAGCGCAACACTGCCGCGAAAGAACGACCCCGAGCGGACTCAACCCAGAGAGCTTTGGGGACCGGCGTGGCGTCACCCTCTGGCGGATCGTGTTGAAAAAGGCCAATGTCGTTGATGAGGCTCATTTTTCCGGGCCGCTGAAGGGCGGTAGCGATTTTCACGCGAGGGGAGCCGTCCAGGCGTCACCTTGCCATGTGTTGCCTCTGTAGCTTGCTTGGAAAGCATTCCAACGCGTGTTGCGGCAGAGCGCTCTGGGTACGCTGATTTCTGCTACGGCGTGATTTCCGCCTTTTTCAACACAATCGGCGCAATGCGGTCGCTGGCGCAGCTTTAAGGCGGCGAGGTCCACACCGGGCTCGTGACCGCCTAGCTTGATTAGGGCTCTCCAGTGGCAGAACGTCGCAAAAGCGTTGGTCGCGGGCCGTTTTGCAACAAACTATCATTGCGGCTTGGCAATGTGGAGACTAGGAACTTCTCTGAATGTGACGAAGCGCCGATTGCGAGAGACTGGTATGAAGATCAAAACCGTTCTTCTTGCATGCAGCCTTGGGTCGCTGATGATGGCCGGAGCCGCAGCCGCGCAGGCCCCGGTGGCCCAGGACACCTACAGCTTCTCCTACACGCTGGACAGCGGGACCACCGACACGGGCGTGCTCACCGGGACGCTGCAGAGCGATGGCAACACCTTCGACATCACCGGCGTGAAAAGCTTCTCCGTCGGCGGTGAAGCATATCTCGCGCCGCTCACAGTAGAGTCCACTGACCAGTTTGTGTTCGGGTATAAAGGGTCACCTGTAGCCGATCTAAATAAATCCTTTATAGACTTCACAATTGGCTCTAAAAACAACGGAGACTTCCTTGCTTTTGGCGTTGGAGATCAGACTGCCGCCTATTTCCAAGCCAATGTCGACGCTGCGAGCTCTAATTTCGGTGGCGACGACGGACCCGAATACTTCGACGGCGCAAGATATGCGGCCTCCGCCATGCACGCGGGCGGCGGCGGTGGCGGCGGTCCGGAGCCCTCCACCTGGGCGCTGATGATGGTGGGCGTGTTCGGGGTGGGCGCGGCGCTCCGCCGGGGCAAGGGCCAGCCCGGCTTCGCCTCTGCGGGCCTGTCGCCGACCTAGCCTACCGGCCCGTTCGCCGATCGGTTGACTTCGGTGTCGCTCCGGTTCCAGCAACTCACCACCCTGCTCTTCCGTTCCCTACGTCCGTTCTCGGGCAGTGCGGCGGGTTCGAAGGCTGTGCACTGCGGCTGAGTCCTTCCGTACGCATGTCCGCGCCCCCTCACCGCCGCCCGAACAGCTTCTCCAGGTCCGCCAGCTTCAGCTCCACATAGGTCGGCCGGCCGTGGTTGCACTGGCCGGAGTGGGGGGTGGCCTCCATCTGGCGGAGCAGGGCGTTCATCTCCGCCGCGCCCAGCCGCCGGCCTGCGCGCACGCTGCCGTGGCAGGCCATGGTCCCGCAGACCGCCCCCAGCCGCTCCTTCAGGGACAGGGCCGCGCCGCTCTCCGCCAGGTCGTCGGCGATGTCGCGCACCAGGCCGGCCACATCGGTCTCGCCCAGCAGCGCCGGGGTCTCGCGCACCAGCACCGCGCCCGGGCCGAACGCCTCCAGCACCAGGCCGAGCTCGGCCAGCTCCCCGGCGCGGCCGCACACCCGCTCGGCCTCGGCCGGGTCGAGCTCCACCACCTCGGGCAGGAGCAAGGATTGGCGGGCGACCGCGCCGTCGGCCATCTCCGCCTTCATGCGTTCGTAGACCAGCCGTTCGTGGGCGGCGTGCTGGTCCACCACCACCAGGCCGTCGCGGGTCTGGGCGATGATGTAGGTTCCGTGCACCTGGGCTCGCGCCGCGCCCAGCGGGAAGTCCAGCAGGTCCGCCCCCGTCGCGCCGTCGGCGGCGATCACGCCGCGGC
>CAXUEN010000191.1:0-5121 GCA_964249945.1 uncultured Caulobacteraceae bacterium
ACCTGGTGCGGCGCCCCGGCCCGCCCCATCCGCACCTTCATGAAGGAGGTCGCCTGGCTCGCCCGGAGCGCCGCCGCCAAGGCCCAGCCGGAATGAGCGAGACCAAACCCCAGGTCGCGGCCGAGGCGGCCCCGCCGCCGGTGAACATCGACATGCAGGAGATCCTGCGTCGCATCCCTCACCGCTACCCTTTCCTGCTGGTGGACCGGGCCGAGGACTACCAGGCCCACAAGTCGATCGTGGGGATCAAGTGCGTGACCTTCAACGAGCCCTACTTCCCGGGCCACTTCCCCGGCAATCCGGTGATGCCGGGCGTCCTGATCTGCGAGGCCATCGCCCAAACCGGTGCGTTGCTGATGTCCAAGTCGCTGAACGCCGACGTCGAGGGCAAGGCGATCATGTTCATGTCGCTGGACAACGCGCGCTTCCGCCAACCCGTGCGGCCGGGCGACGTGCTGCGCATGCACGTCCAGGTCACCCGCGCCCGCGACGTGGTGTTCAAGTTCGCCGGCAAGGCCTACGTGGGCGACAAGGTCGCCGCGGAATGCGAGTTCGCCGCCATGGTGGTCGAGGCGCCCAAGTGAGCCTCGCCTCTTGAGCGCCAGGATCCACCCGAGCGCCCTGGTCGATCCCCAGGCGCAGCTGGGGCTCGGGGTGGACGTCGGCCCCTACTGCATCGTCGGTCCGGACGTGCGGCTGCACGACGGCGTGCGGCTGCTCAACCACGTCAATGTCGAGGGCCATACCGAGCTGGGCGAGGGCTGCACCGTGCACTCCTTCGCCAGCCTCGGCGGCGCGCCCCAGCATCTGGCCCATAAGGGTGAGCCCACCCGGCTGGTCGTGGGCGCCCGCAACTCCATTCGCGAGCACGTGACCATGAACACCGGCACGGTGGCCGGCGGCGGGATTACCCGGGTGGGCGACGACGGCCTGTTCATGGTGGGCAGCCACGTGGCGCACGACTGCGTGGTGGGCGACCACGTGGTGTTCGCCAACAACGCCACACTCGGCGGCCACGTCCACATGGGCGACTACGTCTTCATGGGCGGCCTGTCGGCGGTGCACCAGCACACCCGGGTGGGTCGCCAGGCCTTCATTGGCGGCTTGGCCGCGGTGACCAAGGACGTGATCCCCTTCGGCTCGGTCTGGGGCGTCTATGCCCACCTGGAGGGGCTGAACCTGGTGGGCTTGAAGCGCCGCGGCTTCGGGCGCGAGCAGATCAAGGACCTCCGCTCCGCCTATCGCCTGCTTTTCGGCCCCGAGGGCACCTTCCAGGAGCGGCTGGACGACGTGGCCCGCGTCTTCGCCCACCACCCGGACGTGAGCGAGATCGTCGACTTCATCCGCGCCGGCGCCAGCCGCCCCTTATGCCTACCCACGCTGGACTAGACGCCCTTTCCCCTGAGGGGAAAGGGGTGAAGCTCGGCCTGATCGCGGGCGGCGGGGACCTCCCCATCGCGCTCGCCGAGGCCTGCACCGCGGCCGGCCGCCCGCTGTTCGTCCTTCGCCTGCGCGGCTTCGCCGGTCCGCCCGCGCTCGCCCGCTTCCCCGGTGCAGACGTCGGCATGGCCGAACTCGGCCGCATCTTCGATCTCCTGCGACGGGAGGGCTGTGGCGCCGTCTGCCTCGCCGGCCAGGTGAAGCGCCCCGACTTCGCCGCCCTGAAGCCCGACCTCCGCGGCCTCCGCTCGCTGCCGGCCGCCATCGCCGCCGCCCGCAAGGGTGACGACGCCCTGCTGCGCTTCCTCGTCGCCGAGTTCGAGGGCGAGGGTTTCGTGGTGGAGGGCGCCGATCAGGTGCATGCCGGCCTGACCCTGCCGCCCGGCCCACTCGGCCGCCACGCGCCCAGCTCCGACCACCAGGCCGACCTCGTCCAGGCGCTGGCCGCCGCCCGCGCCATCGGCGCGCTCGACATCGGTCAGGCGGTGGTGGTCACAGGCGGCGTGGTGCTGGCGGTGGAGGCGCAGGAGGGCACCGACGCCATGCTGGCCCGCTGCGCCGCGTTGCCCGCGGCCTTGCGGGGCACGTCGGAGGCGCGCCGGGGCGTGCTGGTGAAATGGCCCAAGCCCATCCAGGAGCGCCGGGTGGACCTGCCCACCCTCGGGCCGGCTACCATCGAGGGGGCTGCGGCCGCCGGCCTCGCGGGCGTCGCCGCAGAGGCGGGCGCTCTGCTGGTGCTGAAGCGGGCGCAGGTCGTCGCCGCCGCCGACCGGCTCGGCCTCTTCGTCGTGGGGCTTTGAGGTGTCCGGCGCGGCGGAGCGTCCGCTGACGGTGATGCTGGTGGCCGCCGAAGCCTCCGGCGACATCCTGGGCGCCGAACTTGCCATAGCCCTTCGCCGCCGGCTTGGCGGGCGGGTGCGCTTCGTCGGCGTCGGCGGCGCCCGCATGGCCGCCGAAGGGGTGGCGAGCCCTTTCGACATCGCCGAGCTGTCGATCCTGGGCATCTTGGAGGGCCTACGCGCCTATCCGCGCGTGAAGCGGCGGGTGCGTGAGACGGTGGCGCTGGCCGCCCGGGAGCGCCCCGACATCGCGGTTCTGATCGATTCCTGGGGCTTCACCCTGCGCGTGGCGCATGGCCTGCGACGGCTGCGCCGTACCCTGCCGCTGGTGAAGTACGTCGGGCCCCAGGTTTGGGCCTCCCGCCCCGGCCGGGCTCGCACCCTGGCCCGCTCGGTGGACCATCTGCTGACCATCCACGGCTTCGACGCCCCCTGGTTCGAGCGCGAGGGACTGGCCACCACCTTCGTGGGCGACTCGACCCTGGCCCGCGACGTATCCTCAGCCGACCCGCAGCGCCTGCGCCGCCGGATCGGCGCAGACGACGACACGCCCATCCTGTTGGTGCTTCCGGGCAGCCGCCCGTCGGAGCTCGCCCGCCTGGCGCCGCCCTTCGAGGACGCCGTGGCCCGGCTGAAGGCCGCTCGGCCGAGCCTCCGCATCGTCGTCCCCGCCGCGCCCACCGTTGCAAACCTGCTGAAGGCCAGCCTCGCCACCTGGCGGACCCCGTCCGAAGTCGTGGAGGGCGACGCCCTCAAGTTCGACGCCATGGCCGCCGCCACAGTGGCGCTGGCCTGCAGTGGCAGCGTGACCACCGAACTCGCCCTGCTCGGCTGTCCCATGGTGGTGGCCTATCGCGTCGGCGCGCTCACCTATCAGGTGCTGAAGCGGCTGGTGACCGCGCGCTTCATCACCCTGTTCAACATCGCGGCGGAAGAGGCGGTGGCGCCGGAGTTCATCCAGGACAACTGCACCGGAGAGCGGCTGGCCGCGGCCCTGGCCGAACGCCTCGACAATCCGCGCCTGCGTCGCCGCCAGGTGCAGGCGCAGTTCGAGGCGCTGCAAGCCATGGGGCGCGACCCGACGCTTGTCCCAGCGGAACGCGCCGCGGATGCGGTGCTGGCCGTGCTGCAGAACTGATCTCTGACCTCCCCCTCCCCAAGGAGAGAGGAGCCTATGCCCTCTGGTCGACGGGCACGAAGTCGCGCGAGGGGTTGCCTGTATAGATCTGACGGGGCCGCCCGATCTTCTGCGCCGGATCCTCGATCATCTCCTTCCACTGAGCGATCCAGCCGACTGTGCGGGCCAGGGCGAACAGCACGGTGAACATCTCGCTGGGGAAGCCCATGGCGTTCAGCGTAATACCCGAATAGAAGTCGACATTCGGGTAGAGCTTGCGCGAGATGAAGTAGTCGTCGCTGAGCGCGATCCGCTCCAGCTCCAGCGCAACCTTCAGCAGCGGATCGTCGTGCTTGCCGAGTTCGTCCAGCACTTCGTGGGCGGTCTGCTGCATGACCTTGGCGCGCGGGTCGTAGTTCTTGTAGACGCGGTGGCCGAAGCCCATCAGCTTGTACTTGCGGTCCTTCACGCCCTGGACGAACTCGGGGATCTTGCTCACGTCGCCAATGGAGCGCAGCATGTTCAGCGCCTCCTCGTTGGCGCCGCCGTGGCTCGGGCCCCACAGGCACGCCACCCCCGCCGCGATGCAGGCGAACGGGTTGGCGCCCGACGATCCCGCCAGCCGCACCGTGGAGGTGGAGGCGTTCTGTTCGTGGTCGGCGTGCAGGATGATGATGCGGTCCATGGCCTTGGCGAGGACCGGGTTGCCCTTGTACTCTTCGGCCGGCACTGAAAAGCACATGCGCAGGAAGTTCTCGGCATAGCCCAGGCTGTTCTGCGGATATACGAAAGGTTGGCCAGTAGCGTACTTGAAGGCGCGCGCTGCGATGGTCGGCACCTTGGCGATCATGCGGTGGGCGCTGATCTCGCGCTGCTGCAGGTCGTGCACGTTGGTGCTATCGTGATAGAAGGCGGACAGGGCGCCGATGGCGGAAACCATGATCGCCATGGGATGGGCGTCGCGCCGGAAACCCTGGAAGAAGCGGTCGAACTGTTCGTGCACCATGGTATGGTGGGTGATGGTGTAGGTGAACTGCTCGAGTTCGCCGGCTGTCGGCAGCTCTCCGTTCAGCAATAGATAGCAGACCTCCAGGAAGCTGGAGTGTTCGGCCAGCTGCTCGATGGGGTAACCGCGATAGAGCAGTACGCCCTTGTCGCCGTCGATATAGGTGATCTGGCTTTCGCAGCTCGCCGTGGAGGTGAAGCCGGGGTCGAAGGTGAACGCGTCGGTCTCGCCATACAGCTTGCGGATGTCGATGACGTCGGGGCCCACGCTGCCCTTCAGGATCGGGAGGATGACCTCCTTGCCGCCCACCGAAACCGTCGCCGACCCGGCTGCCGTGACCTTGCTCTCCATGGCTCATTCCCGTGCGACGCAGAGGCGCATTGTGCGCCGCGGCGGAAGGCCGCCACGGGGGCCTTATAGCGCGTCATTCGGTCCTGGAAAGCGCGTCCTTCATGCGGCCCAGGCTCTCCTCGCGGCCCAGCGCGGTCAAGGCGCTGGCCAGGTCCGGCGCCGGTGTCCCGCCGCTCAGCACGCCCCGCAAGGCCGCCCCGAACTTGCCCACGCCCACGCCCTCGGCCTCTGCGAAGGCGCGGATGGAGGCCTCCAGGCAGGGCGGGGTCCAGTCCTGCGCCCGAGCCAGGGCGTCGGCCAGCCGGCTGAGGCGGCCGAGCGTCTCTGCGTCCAGGCGCTTGACGGTCTTGTCGTCTAGGCTGAGCGGC
>CAXUEN010000192.1:0-3289 GCA_964249945.1 uncultured Caulobacteraceae bacterium
ACCAAGGCCCTGACCTGCGCCATCCGCGCGGGCCGCCTGCCGGTGAACGACCGCATCAAGGAGATGGCGTGAGCGACCCGCGCCTGAAGGCCTCGCTGGAGGCGCTGGACCGGGCGATAGCCGCCCGCCCGCACCGCGACGGCCAGGCCTTCGCCGAGGCCACCAAGCCCATGTGCGCCTATCGCGACGAGCTGCGTCACGCGCTCCGCGCCGCCCCGGACGATCTGTCGATCCGCCGCAGGCTGAAGGCCGCCAATTTGGCGGTGACCCTGATGCTCGCCGGCCACTTCCCGCTCGGCGACATGCCGTGGAGCCAGATCGAGGCGCTCCGCGACCACCTGGAGGCGATGCGCCAGGACGCGGCGGCCTGAGCGGGCCGTCTCGCGGCCCTCCGCCGACGCCGCTGCAGGCGCTCTGGCTGCAGCGCATGCGCCGCGACCTGCCGGATGCGGCCGCCTCCCGTCCCGACTGGCCGATCCGCCGGGACCACTGCTTTGGCCGGGTGATCCTGGACACCGTCTGTGGCGCACCCTGGCGCCAGGTGGTCACCGCTCCGGCCTGGCGCCATCTCACCCAGGCGCAGCTGGAGGCCGCCGTTGCGCTCGCCGATGCGATCCTTGGGGATGCGGCGGACCTGCCCGCCCTGAACCGTGCGTCCCTGGCGCTCCGGCGCGCCGCACCCGCAAAGCCGGACGAGCAGCCGGGGGAGAAGGCGAGGAGGTCGGAGGGCATTTGAGACCTCGTTCGCCATGCGTGCGGCCGTGGCCACAGGCGAGGGACACCGGTCGTAAGCGGCGGCCCGCAACTTGTACGGGGCGGATCGATCTGTTAGCTCCCCGGCTCGCCTGCAGGGCGCGTCCCGGGCGGGGCGCTGAGGTGGTGAGTCACAGGCATGCGCTTCGCCTTGATTTCGCCCGTCTCGACCCGGACAGACCCCCCGGCCAGTCGGCCATAGTGTGAACAAGCTTCGGATCGGGACTTCATGGACGCTGTCGACGGCGCGTTCCGCGACATCATCGACGGGATAAGGCTGGCGCCGCTGTGGAGCCGGCTGGCCTGGGAACAGACGGTGGCGCGCTTCCGCCGCACCATTCTGGGCCCGTTCTGGCTGACCGCCAACCTGCTGGCGATCTCGTTCTCGCTCTCGGTCGTGTTCGGCAGCCTTATGGGTCAGAACTACCGCACCAACTTCGCCCTGATGATTTCGGGCATCCTGTCCTGGAGCATCATCGGCGGCGTGATGGGCGACGCGGCCGGCGTGTTCATCAGCGCGGGCGGCCTGATGCAGACGATGAAGCTGCCGCTGACCTTCCACATCCTGCTGATGATGATGCGCAACTTCATCAACTTCCTGGCTCAGCTGATCGCGTTGTGGCTGGTCCTCGCGGTGTTGCGTCTTGGCGCCCTGCCCACCTGGCACCTGCTGATCGGGCTACCGATCGTGCTGATCGACATGAGTCTGATCAGCATGATTCTGGCCATGCCCTCCACGCGCTTCCGCGACATCAACCAGACGGTGGGCTTTGCGGTGCAGATCCTGTTCTTCCTGACGCCGGTGTTCTGGTCGCCGTCCCAGATGCACGGCAAGAAGCGGTTCATCTTCGACCTCAACCCTTTCGCCCACCTGCTCGAACTCGTTCGTCGGCCGCTGCTGGGCCAAGCTCCGGCCCTGCTGCACTTCGAGTGGGGCTTCGGGCTGATGGTGGTGCTGACTGCAGTGGTCGTCGCCATGCTCGCGCTCTACCGCAAGCGCGTCGTGTTCTGGCTCTGAAGGCGTAATCGATGAGCTGTTCGCTCCGCTTGGACAACGTCACGCTGGACTACTACGTCTACAGCGTGCGCGCGCAGTCGCTGCGCAACGCGGTGTTCAACCTCGCGGTCGGCGGCAAGCTGTACAAGGACCAGGGCGACGTCACCGTGGTGCGCGCGGTGGAGAACGTCAGCTTTCACCTGAAGGACGGCGACCGGCTCGCCCTGATCGGCCACAACGGGTCCGGCAAGACCTCGCTGCTCAAGGTCATGGCCGGCATCTACCACCCCGCCCGCGGCCGGGTGGACATCGAGGGCAGCCTCACCAGCATGATCGCGGCCAATGCGGGCATGGATATCGAGGCCACGGGCCTGCAGAACATCCGCAAGATCGGCGCCATGCGGATGATCTCCAACAAGGTGATCGACGAGCGCATCGGGCCGATCGTGGAGTTCTCGGGGCTGGGCGACTTCGTGCGCCTGCCGGTGAAGACCTTCTCCGCCGGCATGGTGGCGCGCCTGATGTTCGCATGCGCCACCGAGTTCGAGGCCGACATCCTGGTCATGGACGAATGGCTGAGCGCGGGCGACGTCGAATTCATGCACAAGGCCCAGGCCCGCATGAACAACTTCGTCGACAAGGCCAAGATCATGGTGATCGGCACGCACGACTTCGGCATGGTGGAGCGGGTCTGCAACAAGGTGTGCGTGCTCGACGCCGGCCGCATGGCCTTCTACGGCCAAGTCGACGAGTGGGTGGAGCTTGGTCGTCACCTGCGCGTTAGGAACGGCTCCGGACAGGATCAGGGCGCGCCGCCACATGAGTGACGACAAAGACTACGCCCACATGCGTGATCCCGAGGCCCAGCGCACCCGTTACGAACTCTGGGCCATCGTCGTCATCGTCGCGGTGGTCGTGGCCGGCGCCCTGCTCTGGCGCAGCCTGGCGCACAAGCCCGCAGGCCCCCAGAAGGACTATAACTCCAAAGCCTATACCGCCAACAGCGACGCGGCGGCCGGAGCCGGGGTGCAGCAGTCCACCGTCCTCGCCCCGTCGCCTGCGCCTCGACCTGCCGCCCCCTGAACGCCGGTCCTCCTCCCTTTCGAGGTGAGGGAAGGCCGTCGATCACGGGACCGGGCGCACGGCTCAACGCGGCGCCATCTTCATCCCCGCCATAGGGTCCGGCCCGGCGCGGACCTGGACTTGGACCGTCATCGGACGGGCGTGGGCGAAGCGCAGGGTGAGGGGGTAGGTCTCGCCGACCTTCAGTCCGCCCTTCAGGCCCTCCAGCATCAGGTGGTATCCGCCCGGGGCCAGCGTCACCGGGCGGTCGGGGGGCAGGTCCAGCCCGTCCGGCACCGCGAGCATGCTCATCACCCCGCCCTTCATCACCGAATGATGCAGGCTGACCCGCCCCGCCTTGGGGCTCGAGGCGCTGACCAGCCGGTCGGCGGCCGGAGCACGGTCGGTCAGGGTCAGGTAGGCCACGCCGGTCGGCAGGCCCGGCGTGGCCGGCCGGCTCCACACGCCGCTGGCCAC
>CAXUEN010000192.1:3299-5103 GCA_964249945.1 uncultured Caulobacteraceae bacterium
CGCGGTGCCCTAGAAGCGCTCGCGAGGGGGCAGTCACCGGGACCGATGGCCGACGATTCGAGTAGCGGCGCCGACGCGGGCGGCGGACTGTGGCGCGGATTGCGCGACCTCCTCTTCGGCGGCGAGGGCGAGCAGACGCGTCATGGCTGCGTCTTTAGCGCGCCCGGTCCGGATCCGCCGCCGATTTCTCCTGTCCCGCACGCGCAAAGCGGGCTAGAACGCGCGCGAAGCGGGGCCGCTAAGGGGAAGCGTCAGTGTCTGCAATCCAGGTCATCCTCCTGGCCGTGATCCAAGGCGTCACCGAGCTGTTCCCGGTCTCCAGCCTCGGCCACGCGGTGATCATCCCGGCCCTGTTCCGCTGGAACGTGGACGAGGCCGCCTTCCTGCCCTTCCTGGTGGTCATGCACCTGGGCACGGCCATCGCGCTGCTGGCCTACTTCTGGCGCGCCTGGTTCGACTTCGCCCTGGCCGTGCTGGCCAACCGGGGCGCCGACCCGGCGGCCGAGCGGCGGGTGTTCTGGCGGGTGGTGGTGGCGACGGTTCCAGCGGTGATCGTGGGCGTGGTGTTCGAGAAGCTGCTCCGGCGCATCTTCGCCAGCGCCGAGATCGCCGCCGCCTTCCTGGTGGTCAACGGGCTGGTGCTCTTCGTGGTCGAGCGGCTGAAGCGTCCCGCCGCTGCGCCCGGCCCGGAGGGCGGCGCGCGCCGGCTGGACGAACTGGGCTGGGGCCAAGCCCTGTTCGTGGGTGTGTGCCAGTGCTTCGCGCTCATCCCCGGCATCTCGCGCTCAGGCATGACCATGGCCGGCGGCTTCCTGTCGGGGCTGGACCACGAGGACGCCGCGCGCTTTTCCTTCCTCACCGCCACACCCATCATCCTGGGCGCCGCAGTCCTGGAGGTCCCCAAGCTGCACAGGCTTCCAAACGGTGGCGGGCGCCTCGGCTCCATGGCCTGGGGCGCAGGGCTGATCGCCGGCGTCACCGCCTATGTCAGCGTCTGGGCGCTGATGCGCTGGTTCCAGCGCCAGGAGTTCAAGGCCTTCGACCCCTTCGCCTATTACTGCTGGGCGGCGGGGGTGATCACGCTCGGCCTGCTGGTGATGCACGTCTGAGGCGCAGGAACAGGGCGGGGGGCCATACGTTGGCGCCTCGAAGCCTCCGCCGGACCGTCATGCCCGCCCCCCTGCACGCCCGAAGCCGACAGCTGACCGCGCGCGTTGCGGCTTCGGCGCTGGCCATCTTCGGCGCGGCGGCCGGGGCGGCGGCCACGCCGGTGGCGATCGACCGGCCGGACCTGCAAGCGCCGGCGCGACTGCAGGTTATCCTGCCCGGCGTCAGCGAGGGCGGCGCCCTGCCGTCCAACTACGCCTTCAACGGCCGCAATCTATCGCCGCCGCTCGCCTGGAGCGCGGGGCCGCCGCAGACCCGCAGCTTCGCCGTGGTGATGCAGGACGCGGATGCAGTCGAAGGCGCGGGCGTCAATTGGTTGATCTATTCCATCCCGCCGACGGTCCTGGCGCTCCCCCGGGGCCTGCGCAACGTGGCGAGCCCCACCACGCCGCTGGGCGCCAGCCAAGGCCGCAACAGCCACGACAGCCTCGGCTACTCCGGCCCGCACCTGGCGATCGGCGAGCCGGCGCACCACTACCACCTGCAGGTCTTCGCCCTGGACCGCCCGCTGCGCCTGCGCGCCGGCGCCGAACTCCCGGCGGTGCTGAAGGCCATGTCAGGCCAAGTCGTGGCGCGCGGCGAACTGGTCGCCACCTACGCCGCGCCGGCGCCCCAGGCCCCTCACGGCCACCCGGGC
>CAXUEN010000193.1:0-5088 GCA_964249945.1 uncultured Caulobacteraceae bacterium
GTGGAAGCGTCAGGCCTCGGCCTGGAGGGACGCGGCGGGCGCGGCCCGGGTCTGCGGCGCCGCGGCCTCCACCGGCGGGGTGCTCTCCACGGCCGCGGACAGAATCGCCGCGCCGGCCGGCGGCGATCCGGGCATAGCTGAAATCTCGAAGGCCCGGCCGTCTAGCGACAGCACACCCTCCAGACGGGCCGGGGGCCTGCCGTGGGTGAAGCCGTACCCGGCCGGCAGCGTCAGCGTGAGGCCGCCGGCGCCGGTCGCCACGCGCTGGGGCGAGGCCTGCTCCAGCGCCATGCCGTCGTAGGGAAAGAAATAGGCGTGGGCGGCGTCGAGCCCTTTCAGCGCAGCGCCGGACACCGACAGCTTCACCGTGTCGCCGGAGAGCCGGAAGCGGGAGGCGAGCCCCTGCGGCCTGGGGGCCGAGTCCACCGCCCTGGCCACCGCTTCGCCGCCCTGCGGATTCAGCGGCGCAGCGCCTGCGGCCACCGGCAGCACGAGGCTGAGGTTGGCGGACCCAGGGATGCAAACATCCTTGCAGACCAGCCAGCTGGCGGCGGCCTTGAGGCTGACGGTCTGTCCCGGGCGGACGTCGGCGGACGCCCTGATCTGGACCGGCAGGTCGACCGCGCCGGTGTAGACGTAGTTCATGATGGGCCCGACCAGGAAGCGCTCCGGCGCGGGCCAGACGATAGAGCCGGCGCTCCAACCCGGCGGCAAGGTCCAGGCCAGCGTGGTCGGCTGGCCCGCATCGCCGGGGTTGCGCCAGTAGGTGTGCCAGCCCGGTGCGATGGTCTGGTGCAGCGCCACGTAAAGCGGGCGACCGGGCGTCGCGGCGGTGGCCTGGGCTACCAGCTCCACCCTCACATGCCCGGTCTGCACGGCGTCGGCCTGCGCCGCGGACGACACCGCGCCCGCGACGGTGCAGGCGAGGGCAAGGGCGCCGAGGCCCTTCCAGCCAGGGCGCAGGCGGCCAGGAGGACGAATGACGGCGGCGTTCGACATGAGACCTAAGTCGCGCCTCGCGCGCGCCGCCGCAAGCCCTCGACAAGGGCGGCCGGCGATGGCCAGTATGGGTTGAGAACGAGAGGTCCCGTGCCCGCGCATTTCGACGATATCCAGGTCGGCCAGGTGACAACGCTTGGCATGATCGCCGTGGACTCCCGTTCGCTCCAGGGCTTCTGCGACACGCTCGCGCCTGGCTGGGCCAAGGCCGACGGCGCGCCGGACGCCTTCACCTATGCGGTGTGGGCGCGGCTGGACACCGAGGCCAGCGCAGGCTGGCCCCAGACCAAGCGTCTGGGCGTCGATGCGCTGCGCTGGATGCGCAACCCGCCGGAGGGCGAGCTGCTGCGCGGGCGCATGACGGTGCTGGCCAAGGACCCGGTAGGGCCCGACAAGGGCATCGTCATCGCCCAGCACGACCTGCTGGACGAAGCGGGCCGGCTGGTCTTCTCCTGCCTGACCCGCTCCATCTTCGCCTGCCGCAACACGGGCTGAGCCCCGATCGAGGCACGCCCGGCTGGGACTTAGTCAGGCATCGCTGTGGATCGACACCGCCAACCATCTCTATGTCTCCGGGCCGGAGCGGAACGCGGTGGAGGTCGGCCGGCCTGGCGGACCGCTGAAGACGCTGGTCCAGGACCCTTGCCTGCGCTGGCCCGACACCTTCAACCAGGGTCAAGACGGCGCGATCTACGTCACGAGTTCCCACATCAGGACAGCCCCTGGTTCAAGCCGCCGGCGACCGTCACCCCGTCCGAAATCTGGAAGATCGTCCCGTAGACCGCGGACGCAGCCCGGGAAGGGGCGGTCCGTCCGGCGACGCTCAGGCCTTCCGCCTGCGCTTGCGCGCGCCGTTGAGCAGCTCCACGAACAGCGAGAAGGCGATCGCGAAGTACAAATAGCCCCGCGGGACGTGGAAGCCGGTGCCGTCGGCCACCAGCGCCATGCCGATCAGCAGGATAAAGGCCAAGCCCAGCATTTTGGCGGTGGGTCGCCGCTCGATAAAGTTCCCGAGCGGCTTGGCGCCCAGCATCATCGCCAGGGTGGCCACAGTCACCGCACCCACCATCACCGGAACCTGACTGGACATGCCGACCGCGGTGATGACGCTATCCAGTGAGAAGACGATGTTGAGCAGGCCGATCTGCAGCACCACCGCGGCCAGCGAGGCGTGCGCGCGAGGGGCGCCGTCGCCGTCCGCCTCGCCTTCCAGGTCATCGTGGATTTCGCTCGCGCCCTTGTAGAGCAGGAACAGGCCGCCCGCGACCAGCACCGCGTCCTTCACCGTGACCGCGTGGCCAAACGCCTTGAACAGGGTGACGTCGATCCGGGTCAGCCAGACCAGACCGAGCAGCATACCGACCCGAAGGCCTAGCGCCAGCCAGAGCCCCAGCTGGCGGCCTAGGCCGCGCCGCTCAGGCGGCAGCCGCGCGGCCGCCACGGCTACGAACAGGATGTTGTCCACGCTCAGCACCAGCTCCAGGAAGGTGAGCGTGAGGAAGGACGCCAGGGCGTCCCAGGTCAGCAGGTTGGTCAACAGGAGCGCTTTCCGGATCGAGCGGCGCACGCGTCCTAACGCGCCGCACATCCGAGTCCGGCATGTTTTCGCGCTTCTGTTGCGCATGGACGGCGCCCACGCCATCCTCTTCGCAACACGTCCCTCCGCGCCGGGAGCGCCCGTGACCCTCCAGGACCCGATCGCCGTCATCTCCCGGCCTGCCTCGGGGGCGCACGATGGACGCCAGACGCGAATCGGCCTGATCCTGGCCGGCGCGGTGATCGGCGGCTGGACGGCGCTGCACCTGTTCGGCGTGTTCCTCTATCGCCCAGCCGGAGCCGGCTGGCTGCTCGCCCCGCTGCTGATCGCGGCGCAGAGCTGGCTGGGCATGGGCCTGTTCATCATCGCCCACGACGCCATCCACGGCAGCCTAGCGGTCGGTCAGCCGAAGCTGAACACGGCGATCGGCCGGCTGGCGGTCGCGCTCTACAATCCCGGTTTCGGCTATGCGACGCTGGAGCGGAGCCACCATGCCCACCACCGCGCACCCGGCACGGCCGAGGACCCCGACTTCCACCCGGACCGGCCCCGCACTCTGGTCGCCTGGTTCCTGCGCTTCTTCCTCACGTATTTCCGATGGGCGGAGCTGGCACGGCTGAGCGCGGTGCTCGCCTTCTACCTGCTGGTGTTCCGCGCGCGGCCGCTGAACGCCGCCCTGTTCTGGGGACTTCCGGCGATCGCCTCGGCCCTGCAGCTGTTCTACTTCGGAACCTGGCTGCCCCATCGGCACGCGGACGGGGCGTTCACCGACCGGCACAACGCCCGCAGCCTGGAGTTCGGCTGGCTCGGCTCGCTCCTGGCCTGCTACCACTTCGGCTATCACCTTGAGCACCACCATGCGCCCGGCACGCCCTGGTGGGGACTGCCCGCCTATCGTGCGCGCCAGCGGCGTCCCACCGCCGCCTGACGGCTGGCGCTGCGGCGCAGAGGTCGGCTAGAGGCTGCCCATGAGTTCGCTCGCGCTTACCCCCGCCCCCGACAGGACCGATCGCTACCGCCAGGCCCTGGAGGAGATCGCCGCGGTGGTGGAGGGCGAGCCGGACCGCACCGCGCGCATGGCCACGGTCGCCGCCATGCTGGCCCAGGCTCTCCCCGAGGCTTTCTGGATCGGCTTCTACGTCGTCGACCCGTCGCGGGCGCAGGAGCTGGTCGTGGGCCCCTACCAGGGAACGCCCGGGTGCCTGCGCATCGCCTTCTCCCGCGGCGTGTGCGGGGCGGCGGCGCGTACGGGCGCCACCCAGATCGTCCCGGACGTCCACGCCTTTCCTGGCCACATCGCCTGCGATAACCGCTCCAACAGCGAGATCGCCGTCCCGGTGTTCGGCCCGAAGGGTGAGCTGATCGGGGTGCTCGACCTGGACTCCACCGCCTACGCCGCCTTCGACGAGGTGGACGCCGCGGGGCTGGAGGCGATCGTACAGGCGGTGTTCGCCGACCCTAGGTCCGCCTGAACGCCGGCTCTAGCGCCTGCAGGCGGGCGATGACCGACGCTTCGTCGCGCACGGCGGCGGCCTGCATCAGGGCCTGCAGCGGCGCGTCCAGCTCGGCCCACGACGGCGCCTCGTCATAGGCGCAGAGCACCCCGTCGACGCCGGTCGGGCGCACCGTCTCGGCATCGTAGAAAATCTCTTCGAACAGCTTCTCGCCGGGCCGCAGCCCGACATAGTCGATGGCGATGTCCTGGTCCGGGCGCAGGCCGTGCAGCTGGATCATCTGGCGGGCGAGGTGGTCGATGCGCACCGGCTCGCCCATGTCGAGCACATAGACCCCCCCCCCCTTTGCGGTCTCGGGGATGGCGGCGGCCTGGAGCACCAGGCTGGAGGCCTCCTGGACCGTCATGAAGAAGCGCAGCATGTCGGGGTGGGTCACGGTGACCGGGCCGCCCCGGGCGATCTGGCGCTCGAACAGCGGAGCCACGGAGCCCGTGGAGCCCAGCACGTTGCCGAAGCGCACCAACGCCGCGCGGACCGGCGCCCCCGCCGTGATCGCCCGCACCGCCCGCTCAGCGACCCGCTTGGTGGCGCCCATGACGTTGGTGGGGTTCACCGCCTTGTCGGTGGAGATGAACACCATGGCCTCGCAGCCCCGCGCCAGGCGCGCCACGTTCATGGCGCCGCCCAGGTTGGTCAGCACCGCCTCCGCCGGGTTCAGCTCCATCAGCGGCACGTGCTTCAGCGCGGCGGCGTGGAGCACCACCTGGGGCCGCTCACGGGCGAACAGCTCCCCCAGGCGCGCCACGTCGCGCACGTCGCCGAGCTCGGCCGTCCAGGCCTGCGGGCCGCCGTCGGCCAGGAACTCGTCCCGGAGCGCCTGGTCGATGGCGTAGAGGTTGAACTCCGACGCATCGAGCAGGATCAGCCGCTCAGGCCCCAGCCGCAGGGCCTGGCGCGTCAGCTCCGAGCCGATAGTACCGCCGGCGCCGGTGACCAGCACGCGCTTGCCGGCGATCAGGCGGCGCGCCCGTTCGGGATCCAGGTTGCGGGGCGGCCGGTCCAGCAGGTCGGCGGCATCCACCGGCGCCACGCCCGCCC
>CAXUEN010000194.1:0-5079 GCA_964249945.1 uncultured Caulobacteraceae bacterium
GGGGAGGAGAGTCTTGGCGCCCCCCATCAGACCAGCCTCCGGCCGTCGTCTTCGATCAAGGACCCCATCTCGCGCGCCATGTCGGCCAGGATCATGTCGTTGTGGGCCTTGCCGGACGGGATCATTGGCAGGCAGTTCTCGGCCTTGGCCACGCGGCAGTCGAAGATCACCGGGCGGGGCGTGTCGATCATCTCCATGATCCTGGCGTCCAGCTCCGCCGGCGTTTCGGCGCGCAGTCCCACTGCGCCGTAAGCCTCCGCCAGCTTCACGAAGTCGGGCAGAGCGGAGGCGTAGGAGTGGCTGTAGCGCTCGCCGTGCAGCAGCTGCTGCCATTGGCGCACCATGCCCATCCACTCGTTGTTCAGGATGAAGACCTTGATCGGCAGGCCGTACTGAACCGCGGTGGAGATCTCCTGCATGGTCATCTGCACGCTGGCCTCGCCGGCGATGTCGATGACCAGGGCGTCCGGGTGAGCGACCTGTATCCCCACCGCGGCGGGCAGGCCGTAGCCCATGGTGCCGAGCCCGCCTGAGGTCATCCAGCGGTTGGGCTTGTGGAAGTGAAAGAACTGGGCGGCCCACATCTGGTGCTGGCCGACCTCGGTGGAGATGTAGACCTTGCGCCCTTGCGCCTCCGCCCCGCGGGTCAGGGCGTACAGACGCTCCACCGCGTACTGCGGCTTGATCACGGTTTCGGACGGCGCATAGGCGAAGCCCTGGCGCGCCCGCCAGGCGTCGATCTGCGCCCACCAGGGCGACAGGTCGGCGGGCGTGCGGGCGGCCCAGGCGTCGAGCATCTGCGCCAGCACCTCGCTCGCGTCGCCGACGATCGCCACGTCGCACTTGACGATCTTGCCGATGGAAGACGGGTCGATGTCGATGTGGATCTTCTTGGAGCCCGGCGAGAAGGCGTCCAGCCGCCCGGTCACCCGGTCGTCGAAGCGCGCGCCCACGCACACCATCACGTCGCAGTCGTGCATGGCGTGGTTCGCTTCATACGACCCGTGCATGCCGAGCATGCCCAGCCACTGCGGCCCCGAGGCCGGATAGGCGCCCAGCCCCATCAGGGTGGAGGTGACCGGGCCGCCAGTGGCGGCGGCGAAGGCGCGCAGGGCCTCGCTTGCCGCCGGCCCAGAGTTGATGACACCTCCACCCGTGTAGAGGATCGGCCGTCGCGCCCCAGCTATCAGCTCCACCGCCTCGCGAACCCGGGCGGGGTCGCCCTGGCGGCGGGGAGCGTAGGCGTGGGCGAAGCGCACCTCCCCCGGCGGCGTGTAGGAGGCGGAGGCGAACTGCACGTCCTTGGGGATGTCGATCAGCACCGGGCCGGGTCGCCCCGAGGTGGCGATGTGGAAGGCCTCGTGAATCGCCCGGGCGAGATCATTTACATCCTTGACCAGCAGGTTGTGCTTGGTGGCCGAACGGGTGATGCCGACGGTGTCGCACTCCTGGAAGGCGTCCGAGCCGATCAGGTGGGTCGGCACCTGGCCGGTGATAACGACCAGTGGAATCGAGTCCATCAGGGCGTCCACGATGGGGGTCACCACATTGGTGGCGCCGGGGCCGGAGGTGACCAGCACCACCCCAGGTCGGCCTGTGGAGCGGGCGTAGCCCTCCGCCGCGTGGCCCGCTCCTTGTTCGTGGCGGACCAGGATGTGCTTGAGGCGCGGCTCGTGGAACAGGGCGTCGTAGATCGGCAGCACGGCGCCGCCTGGATATCCGAACAGGGTGTCCACCCCCTGGTCCACCAGCGCGCGCACCACGATCTCCGCACCCGTGAGGGTGACGCCAACGGTCTCGTCGGCCGGCGCGGGGCTGATCGTCTGGTGGGCCGTCATGGTCGGGCCTTCGGAATGCGTGAGGTTCAGGGCATTAAAAAAGGCCCCGAAGGGCCTTGGGATGAGCGACCGCGCTCGCATGACCGGGAGGTCATACGCCGAGGGCCGCTCCGGTAAGTACGATGCGCTGGCGCACGTTTGCTGCTCCGAGGGTGGAAAACGGCCAGTAGCGTAGCTCTGCCGGACGGTCAACCGCCTCCGCAAAGGAATGATATGCTCCGGCGTGGATGTCCAAGGGCCCGGCCGCCGACGCGCCCGTAGCGTGGGCCGCCGATTGAAACGCAACGTCAGGTCTGTAACCTTGGATTTGAACAGGGGGAAGACGATGGCAGGCCGAATTTCAGCCATTGTTGCGGCGGTCCTGGCCCAGGCGGCGGCGCCTGCGCCGACGGCTCCTCCCGTCTCGGACCAGATCGCCGCCGCCCGGCAGGAGGGCGAAACCCTGCTTCGCGATGCGCACGCGCGGGGCCTGTTCGTCAATGAGACTGGCGATCCGTCAGGCCCTGCCGAGGAGATCAGACTTCGACATCGTGCGAGCGGCTACCTATGCACCTTCAAGCCGGGCGATCTGTCAAACCGGATCACGGTGTTCCGCTCGCTGACCCCCGGCTATGACGTCGGCTGCGAACGGCGCGGCCCTGCGGCCGTCGAGAGCCTCTACATCTTCCACGCACCCGAGAAGACGGCGGAGCAGCTCCTGGGAGATGCGGAGGTCGAGGTCCGCGCGGGTGACGCCGGCGCCCACGACTTCAGACAGTTCTCCGACCCGCTCGCCCTGGGCGGCCCCGTCGGCGCGCCGCCGCACGTGTCGGCGAGCCTGATGTCGCCCTCGCGCGGCTATCGTATCGTACTCGGCAAGCTCGGCGACTGGGCGGTGGAGACACGGTTCACCGGCGATCCTATGGTGGCGGAAAGCCGGGTCCTGGACCCGCTATGGCTGCTTACCGTCACGGAGGGCCAGCGGCACGGCCCAGTGGCAGGCGCCGCGACGCCGGAAGCCGCGGCCCCCGTATCGCGCGAGGCCCTGCAGTCCGAAGCCCTGATCCTGATCGCCCGCAGCAACTCGCCAGACCTCTTCGAGAGTACGACGGACGACAAGGTCATCAAGATCCGCCATCGACCGAGCGGCTTCACCTGCAGCTTTGATCCCGGCAAGTCCGAGAACAACCTGCAGGTGTTCGGCGGAACGAGGCGCGGCGACGACATCGGCTGCAGCAGCCGCATCGGTCCCATGGTGGTCAGCTACTTCGTGACCCGATTTCCCAACGTCGTTCCCACGCCCGAGCAGGCGATGCAGCTCTACATGCGCGACATAAGGCGGATGCATCCTGACGTGGCAGCTGCGAAGGGCCCCTTTGTCAACGCCAACATCACGCCCAAGCCGGGCGAGCCGCCCCCTCCGGCCCGCCTCGTCGCCCATCTCGCCTATGTCGATCACGGCGAGGCGGCCTATTCGCGGGTATGCGTCTCGGTGGTGAACGGCTGGGTCGTCGAACAGCGGATCACCACCGCCATGTCCCAAGCTCAGGTCGCCGATTTCGTCGGCGAGATCGGGATGATCGCCGCGACCTCGAAGATGGCCAGGGAGAAGGTGACCTAGGCCCGGCGGAACACCGGTCGACCGGGGTCAGCGCTTCAACTGTCCAACGTCCCGAACCGCCCCTCGCGCCGCGCTCGTCGTCAGGGCGGCGTAGGCCTGCAGGGCCGGTGAGACGCGGCGGTCGCGGTCGCGAGGGGTGAAGCCGCTCCCGCCGCATCCGATCATCAGAGCGCGTCGCGCGTCCTGCTCGGCCTGGGGCACGGCCAGCCTGAGCGACCTCGCCGGGATGTCGATCTCGATGCGGTCGCCGTCGCGCACCAGGGCGATCAGGCCGCCCTCCGCCGCTTCCGGCGAGACGTGGCCGATGGAGAGGCCCGAGGTGCCGCCGGAGAAGCGGCCGTCGGTGATCAGGGCGCAGGCCTTCCCCAGGCCCTTCGATTTCAGGTAGCTGGTGGGATAGAGCATCTCCTGCATGCCCGGGCCGCCCTTCGGCCCCTCGTAGCGGATGACCACGACGTCGCCGGGCTTCACCTCGCCGGTGAGGATGCCGCTGACCGCGTCGTCCTGGCTCTCGTAGACCCTGGCGGGGCCGGCGAAGACCAGGCAGCTCTCGTCCACGCCCGCGGTCTTCACGATGCAGCCGTCCGGGGCCAGGTCCCCCGTCAGCACCGCCAGGCCGCCGTCCTGGGAGAAGGCATGGCCGGCGTCGCGGATCACGCCCTCTGTCCGGTCGAGGTCCAGCGTCGCGTAGCGGCGGCTCTGGGAGAAGGCGGTCTGGGTCGGCACGCCGCCGGGGGCGGCGCGGTAGAAGTCGCGCACGCTCTGGCTGTTGGTGCGCGCCACGTCCCAGCGGGCCAGGGCGTGGCCCATGGTCGGCGAATGCACGGTGGGCAGCCCGGCGTTCAGCAGGCCGGCGCGGTCCAGCTCGCCGAGGATGGCGAACACGCCGCCGGCGCGGTGCACGTCCTCCATGTGCACGTCGGCCTTGGCGGGGGCGACCTTGGACAGGCACGGCACCCGGCGCGACAGCCGGTCGATGTCGGCCATGCCGAACGCGACCTCCGCCTCGTGGGCGGCGGCCAGCAGATGCAGCACGGTATTGGTGGAGCCGCCCATGGCGATGTCCAGGCTCATGGCGTTCTCGAAGGCGCCGAAGCCGGCCACGCTTCGGGGGAGCACGCCGGCGTCATCCTGCTCGTACCAGCGGCGCGCGATGTCCACGATCAGGTGGCCGGCTTCCAGGAACAGGCGCTCGCGATCCTTGTGGGTGGCGAGCGTGGAGCCGTTGCCGGGCAGCGACAGGCCCAGCGCCTCGGTCAGGCAGTTCATGGAGTTGGCGGTGAACATGCCCGAGCACGAGCCGCAGGTGGGGCAGGCCGAGCGCTCCATCACCCCCACCTCGGCGTCGCTGACCGCCTCGTCGGCGGCCACGACCATGGCGTCGATCAGGTCGACCGCCCGGGTCTCGCCCTTCCAAACGACCTTGCCGGCCTCCATGGGGCCACCGGAGACGAAGACGGCCGGGATGTTCAGCCGCAGCGCCGCCATCAGCATGCCCGGCGTGATCTTGTCGCAGTTGGAGATGCAGACCAGGGCGTCGGCGCAGTGCGCCTGGACCATGTACTCTACGCTGTCGGCGATCAGCTCGCGCGACGGCAGGCTGTAGAGCATGCCGGCATGGCCCATGGCGATGCCGTCGTC
>CAXUEN010000195.1:0-387 GCA_964249945.1 uncultured Caulobacteraceae bacterium
TTCCTGCACGGCGCCTCCAGGCCGGAAGACCTGGTGGAGACGGCGCTGGAGCTCGGCCACGCCGGCATGGCGGTGGCGGACCGCAACACGCTGGCCGGCGTCGTGCGGCCCTGGACCCGTCTGCGGGCCATCCGCAAAATCGCCGCAAGCGAAGGCGACACGGTGCTACAAGCTGTCCTGGACCGGTTCCGCTACGTGGTCGGCGCGCGGCTGGCCTTCGCCGACGGGACGCCGGAACGACGGCGGCTTGGGCGCGAAGCGCGGCTCGACGTGCCGCGCGACGAGCAGGTAGATCGTCGGCATCACGACCAGCGATAGCACCGTCGACGTCAGCAGGCCGCCGATGACGACGGTGGCCAGCGGGCGCTGGACCTCGGCGCCCGAGCC
>CAXUEN010000195.1:397-1055 GCA_964249945.1 uncultured Caulobacteraceae bacterium
CGGGAAGGCTACGGCCGGCTCTGCCGCCTGCTCACCGAGGGCGCCCGGAAGGCCCGCAAGGGCGAGTGCCGGCTGGAGCTGAGCGACCTGCTCAGGTGCGGCGACGGCCTGGCCCTGGCCCTGGTCCCGACCCTGCGGCCGGCGCCCGACCGGCTGCGCTTCGTGCTGGACGCCCTGGCGCAGGCGCATCCGGGCTTGGTGTGGCTGGCGGCGGCCATGGGCTACGGCCCCGCCGACGCCCGCAGGCTCGACCTGCTGGCGGAGCTGGCCCGGGCGGCCGGGACGCCGCTGCTGGCGGTGAACGACGTGCTTTACCACGAGCCCGGCCAGCGCCGGCTGCAGGACGTAATGACCTGCATCCGCGAGCACGTGAGCTTGCGCGACGCCGGCCGCCGGCTGCAGCCGAACGGCGAGCGCCATCTAAAGCCGCCCGCCGAGATGGCGCGCCTGTTCCGCGACCATCCCGACGCCCTGGCCCAGACGGACCTGCTGCTGCAGCTCTGCGACTTCGACCTGGGCCAGCTCCGCTACGAGTACCCGGACGAGACCGAGCGTGAGAACGAGACGCCCCAGGCCGCCCTGGAGCGGCTGGTCGAGGAGGCCGTGACCACGCGCTACCCGGACTGGCTGCCGGACGACGTCGCCGCCCAGCTGCGGC
>CAXUEN010000195.1:1065-5072 GCA_964249945.1 uncultured Caulobacteraceae bacterium
GGGCCAGCTCCGCTACGAGTACCCGCGCGAACCCGTGCCCCCCGGGCGTACGCCGCAGGCGCACCTGGAGGCGTTGAGCCTGCAAGGTCTGCGCTGGCGCTACGGCGACAATGCACCGGACAAGGTGGTCAAGCAGCTGCACGAGGAGTTCGCCTTCATCGCCGCGCGTCCCGGCTACGCCCACTATTTCCTGACCGTGCACGACATCGTGCGCTTCGCCCGCGACAAGGGCATCCTGTGCCAGGGGCGGGGGTCTGCGGCCAACAGCGTGGTCTGCTACTGTCTGGGCGTCACCGCGGTCGATCCCGCCCACCACGACCTGCTGTTCGCCCGCTTCATCTCCGAAGAGCGCGACGAGCCCCCCGACATCGACGTGGACTTCGAGCACGAGCGGCGGGAGGAGGTGATCCAGCACCTCTACAGCCGCTATGGCCGCGAGCGGGCGGCGATCTGCGCCACGGTGATCCACTACCGGCCGCGCAGCGCCATCCGCGAGGTCGGCAAGGTGCTGGGCCTGACCGAGGACGTGACCGCCGCGCTCGCCGGCATGGTCTGGGGGGGCTGGGGCGGAAAGCCCGACCCCGAGCACGTGCGCCAGACGGGGCTCGATCCCGACAACCCGCAGATCGCCGAGGCGCTGGGGCTGGCCGGCCAGCTGATCGAGCTGCCGCGCCACCTGTCCCAGCACGTGGGCGGCTTCGTGCTGACCCAGGAACGGCTGGACGAGACCGTTCCCATCCTCAACGGGGCCATGCCCGACCGCACCTTCCTGGAGTGGGACAAGGACGACATCGACGCGCTGGGCATGATGAAGGTCGACGTGCTGGCGCTGGGCATGCTGAGCTGCATCCGGCGCGCGTTCGAAATGCTGAACGGCTACGGCATCGCTCCCATCGCCGACATGGCGCAGATCGAGGAGAACCGCGACGACGATCGCGCCGTCTACGAGATGCTGGGCCGCGGCGACACGGTGGGCGTGTTCCAGGTGGAGAGCCGGGCGCAGATGAACATGCTGCCGCGCCTCAAGCCCAAGGACTTCTACGACCTGGCCATCGAGGTCGCCATCGTGCGCCCAGGGCCGATCCAGGGCGACATGGTCCACCCCTATCTGCGTCGCAAGCAGAAGCTGGAAGAAGTCGTCTATGAGGGTCCCACGATCCCCGGGAGCGATCCCGACGAGTTGAAGAAGGTGCTCAAGCGCACGCTGGGGGTGCCTTTATTCCAGGAGCAGGCCATGCAGATGGCCATGGTCGCCGCCCGGTTCACCGATGCGGAGGCCGATGGCCTGCGCCGCGCCATGGCCACCTTCCGCCGCACCGGAGGCGTGACGCCCTATCGCGCCAAGATGGTGGGGGGCATGACGGCCCGGGGCTATTCCCTGGATTTCGCCGAGCGCTGCTTCAAGCAGATCGAGGGCTTCGGCTCCTACGGCTTTCCGGAGAGCCACGCCATCAGCTTCGCCAAGCTGGTCTACATCTCCGCCTGGCTGAAATGCCACCACCCGGGGGTGTTCGCGGCCGCCCTGCTGAACGCCCAGCCCATGGGCTTCTACGCCCCGGCCCAGATCGTGCGCGACGCCCGGGAGCACGGGGTGGAGGTGCGCCCCGTCGACGTGGGCTTCAGCGACTGGGACTGCACGCTGGAGCCTGGGGAAGGCGGCGGCTGGGCGCTGCGGCTCGGCCTGCGGCAGATCGACGGGTTCGCCAAGGCGGCGGCGGAGACGCTGGCGGACGCGCGGGACGGTCCGACTCTCGCAAAGGGCTCCCTCACACCCGCGTCATCCTCGGGCTCGTCCCGAGGATCAAGGCGGCCCTCAGGCTCGGCGCCTGCGGCGCGACAGCTCTCGGCAGGCGGAGGGCTCGATCCTCGGGACAGGCCCGAGAATGACGCGGGGAGCGGGGCCGCTAGGAGGGTCGCACCTCAGCCTTCGCCCTTCGCCGACTTCGACGACCTGGTGCGTCGCTCGGGCCTGACGCCCTCGCAGCTGCAGACCCTGGCCCAGGCGGACGCCCTGCGCTCGCTGGGGCTGGACCGGCGCGCAGGCCTTTGGCAGGTGCGGGGGCTGTCGGCGGCCAAGCCCTCGCCCCTGCTGGCGGCCCTACCGGACCCGGAAGCGCCTGTCGCCCTGCCGCACATGGCGCCGAGCGAGCACGTGGTGGCGGATTACCAGACCACCCGGCTGTCGCTGAAGGGCCATCCCATGGGGTTCCTGCGCCAGGGCTTCGCCGCCCGGGACGTGGTCGCCTGCGCGCAGGTGCTGGGGCTGAAGGACGCCAGCCCGGTCTCCACCGCCGGCGTGGTGCTGGTGCGACAGCGGCCGGGAACGGGGGTGGTCTGCTTTATCACCATCGAGGACGAGACCGGCGTCGCCAACCTGGTGGTGCTGCCCGAGGTGTTCGAGCGCTATCGCCGGGAGATCATGTCGGCGCGGCTCTTGGAGGCGCACGGGCGGATCCAGCGCACCGAGCAGGCCGAGGAGGTGGTGCACGTGCTGGTCCACCGCCTGGTGGACCACAGCGGGGCTTTGCGCGCCCTGGCGGAACCGGAACTCGACCTGAAGCCCCTGCTGGCCCGCAGCGACGAGGTGGCGAAAAGGCCGCTGGGCCAGACGCCGACCCCCGTGCACCCGAGACAGGTGCGGGTCATGCCCCCCTCGCGCGACTTCCATTGAGCGTCCGACGAGGGCTGCGGCTCAGCCCAGCATCATCGCGGGCTCCATCTCTACCGGCGGCTTGGCCGGGACAACGGCCTTGAGCGGCAGGGTGAAGCTGACCGTGGTGCCGGCGCCCAGCTCGCTCTCGATGTCGAGCATGCCCCCGTGCATCTCCACCAGGGCCTTGGTGAGCGCCAGGCCCAGCCCTGTGCCCTGCTGGGTCTTGGAGTGCTGGGTCTCGATCTGCTCGAAGGGGCGCGCCAGGCGGCCGAGGTCCTCGGCGGCTATGCCGATGCCGGTGTCGGTGACGCCGATGCGTACCCGAAGGCCTCCGGCGCCCTGCACCTGGGCCGCACGCACGGTGATGCGGCCGCCCTGAGGGGTAAACTTGATGGCGTTGGAGAGCAGGTTCAGCAGGATCTGCTTCAGGCCGCGATAGTCGGCCTGAATCGTCGGCAGCTCGTCCGGCGTGATGACCCGGATCAGCAGCCCTGCGCTCTCGGCCCGGTTGCGCATCAGCCGCACGGCCTCTGCGGCCATCTCGGCCACGTCCACGACCTCCAGATGAAGGTTCATCTTGCCCGCCTCGATCTTGGACATGTCCAGGATGTCGTTGATCAGGGCCAGCAGGTGCTGGCCAGAGGCCAGGATGTCGGCGGAATATTCCTTGTAGCGGCGGTCGCCCAGCGGCCCGAACATCTCGCCCACCATCATCTCGGAGAAGCCGTTGATGGCGTTCAGAGGCGTGCGCAGCTCGTGACTCATATTGGCCAGGAACTCGCTCTTGGCGCTGTTGGCGCCCTCGGCGCGGAACTTCTCCGCCTGGTACTTGCGGGCGAGGTCGGACAGCTCGCGGCGGCTCTCCTCCAGTCGTCCGACGGCGTGCTGGAGCGCCTCCTCGTTCAGCCGCCTGGCCTCCTCCTGGCGCTTGAGGCCGGTGATGTCGGCCGCGGTCATCACCAGCCCGCCCTCCGCGGTGCGGCGCTCGGAGACCTGCAGCCAACGGCCGTCCACCGTCTCGATCTCACGCAGGCCCGGGCGGGCAGGGTTCGCGACGGGCGTGTGAGCGCGCACGGCCAGCTCGGCCAGCTTGAGCACCGAACTTCGCGTGGCGCCGGGCTTCAGCACCCGCGGCTCCAGCGAGAAGACCTCGCGGAAGGTCTGGTTGCACATGATCAGCCGGCCGTAGCGGTCCCAAAGCACGAAGGCTTCGGACACGCTGTCGATGGCGTCGTGCAGCCGCCGCTCGGCGGCCTGGGCGCGGTGCTCGGCGGTGCGTTCGTCGGTCACGTCCAGCGCCACCCCGATCACCCGGCCGTAGCCGGGCTTGGGCGCCCCGGGCGCGGGCGTGGCC
>CAXUEN010000196.1:0-5016 GCA_964249945.1 uncultured Caulobacteraceae bacterium
GGAGGAAGGAGATCGCTACGGCGCGCCAAGCGCGCCCGTCCATGTTGGTGAGAAAGGCCCAGAAACGTGTCACAGCGGCGGCTTATCGCTTGCGCGCAAGCAAGGCCACCGTGCGAAAGCCCCTCTCCCGACGGGAGAAGGGCTAATCCGCTACTTCTTGAAGGCGTCCCGGACCGAGTCCTTGGCCCCGCCGAAGGCGTTCTGCAGGCCGCCCGCGGCCTTGTCGGTCTTGCCCTCGGCCTTCAGCTTCTCGTCACCTGTCAGGTTGCCGAAGCCGTCCTTGATGGAGCCGCCCAGCTTCTTGCCCGACCCTTCCACCCGGTCGTGGTCAATCCCGCCGCGGGGTTCGGCCGCCGCGCTATCCTGCACCTTGCCAGCCGCGTTCTGGACCGAGCCGCCCGCCTTCTCCGCCACGCCTTCGGCCTGCAGCTTGGCGTCGCCGGTCAGCTTGCCGAGGCCTTCCTTGACGGAGCCCGCAACCTTGTGGCCCGCGCCTTCGACACGGTTGTCGCTCATGGTATGTTCCTTTCGGTCAAACCGTTGTGGGAGGCGGAACGGCAGAGCTTGAGCGCTGGTTCCCCTTAACCTCGTCTTCCCGGACCGCTATCAAGCCCCATGGCCGCCAAGCCCGAAGCCCCCACCGAGCCCTTCAAGCGCGCCCTGGCCCATGCCGCCCGCTCCCTGGCCGAGGCGCCGGACCTGGAGATCGTCTATTCCGGCGAGGGGCCGTCGCTCGTCGGCCGGCGGGCGACCCTGCCGCACCCACCGCGGGACCTGAACGGGCGCGAAGCCGCGCGCATCCGCGGCCTCGCCGACCGTTTCGCGCTGCGCCTCGCCCACCACGACGAGGCCGGCCACGCGCGCAGCCGTCCGGCCGACGCCGCCGCCGCCGGCGTGTTCGAGGCGTTGGAGCAGGCACGGCAGGAGGCGATCGGGGCGGTGTCGCTCGGCGGCGTGCGCGCCAACCTGCGCGCCGTGCTGGAAACCGAGATCGAGCGCAAGGGCCTCGCCCGCATGGAGGACCGCACCAAGGCGCCGCTCGCCGACGTGCTGGCCTTGATGGCCCGCGAGCGCATGACCGGCGAGCCGCCGCCGGACGGCGCGCGCGGCGTGGTGGCCATGCTGCGCGCCGAGATCGAGGACAAGGCCGGCCGTGACCTCGACCGCCTGGCCAAGGCCATGGGCGACCAGGCGGGCTTCGCCCGGGTGGTTACGGCGATCATCTCCGACATGGGCATGGGCGAGGACGCCTCGACCGACCGCTCCGAGGAGAGCGGCGACGAGGAGCCCCAGGCCGACAGCGAGCCTGACGCGGGCGAAGAGGGAGAGGAGCCCCAGCCCTCGGAGAGCGAGGCCGCCGCCCCTGAGGAGGATCAGGAGACCGCCTCCGACAGCCGCTCGGCCGAAGAGGCCGCCGACGCCGAAGCTGGCGAGGACGCCGAGGTCGCCGACAACGCCCCGGACGCAGACGACGCGCCCCAGCGCGGCCGCCCCGAGCCGATGGGGGGGAAGGCCGCCGAGCCCAGCTACAAGGTCTTCTCCTCCGCCTCCGACGAGGTGGTGGCGGCAGACGACCTCTGCGACCCGGAGGAGCTGACGCGGCTCCGCGCCTACCTGGATCAGCAGCTGTCGGTCTTCTCCAGCGTAGTGGCGCGCTTGGCCAACCGGCTGCAGCGCCGGCTGATGGCCAAGCAGAACCGGGCCTGGAGCTTCGACCTGGAGGAGGGCGTGCTGGACGCCTCGCGCCTCACCCGCATCATCACCGATCCGACGGCGCCCCTGTCCTTCAAGCAGGAGCAGGACACCGAATTCCGCGACACGGTGGTATCCCTGCTGATCGACAATTCCGGCTCCATGCGGGGCCGGCCGATCATGGTGGCCGCGCTCTGCGCCGATATCCTGGCTCGCACGCTGGAGCGCTGCGGAGTGAAGACGGAGATCCTGGGCTTCACCACCCGGGCCTGGAAGGGCGGCCATGCGCGCGAGCTGTGGATCAAGGCCGGCAAGCCGCCCCAGCCCGGCCGGCTGAACGACCTGCGCCACATCGTCTACAAGGCCGCCGACGCGCCGTGGCGGCGTGCGCGCAGGAACCTCGGCCTGATGATGCGCGAGGGCCTGCTGAAGGAGAACATCGACGGGGAGGCCCTGGTCTGGGCGCACCAGCGCCTGCTCGGCAGGCCCGAGGCGCGCAAGATCCTTATGGTGATTAGCGACGGCGCGCCGGTGGACGACAGCACGCTGTCGGTGAACTCCGGCCACTACCTGGAGCGCCACCTGCGCGAGGTGATCGGCGAGATCGAGGGCAAGTCGCCGGTGGAGCTGATCGCCATCGGTATTGGCCACGACGTCACCCGCTACTACAAGCGCGCGGTCACCATCGTGGACGTGGAGCAACTCGGCGGCGCCATGACCGAGAAGCTGGCGGAGTTGTTCGACGAGGCGCCGCGGCCGGTAAGCCGCTCGGTCGCCCCCTTCCAGATCGGCCCGCACCCACCGGCGAGGCGCAGCCGGGCGCGCGCGGCCTAGCCTTCTCCCCTCAAGGGCGCGGGGGTTCGCGGGTCAGCTGGAGAGGGTCACGCCTTGGCTTCGAGGGCCATGGTGATCCCGGCGCGGAAAGAGGGAACCACCTTGCGAAGCTGGTCGAGCAGGAGGCGAACGGGGTGGAAGCCCGCCACGCGCCCGGCGGAGAAGTAGTCGCGATGTGCTGAGAAGATCACCTTCAGCCCCGCGGCCTCGGCGTCGTCGGCCAGCTCGTCCAGGGTGTATTCGCGAAAGTGGCCGGGGTTCAGCGGCGTCAGGCGCAGCCGCTCATACGGGTTGCGGCCCCAGAGCAAGGCGATCCGGTTCATCACCTCCGCAGCGTTCGGCGTCTGTATCAGGATGACGCCGCCGGGGTTCAGCAGCCCTTTGAGCGCCACGAAAGCCGCCGCCGCCGGTACATGCAGGTGTTCGACCACCTCCGAGAAGATGATCAGGTCGAAGCCTGCATCCGCAGACGGGACCAAGCCCGTCTGAATGGAGTTCAGGTCGTAGGCGATGTGGTTATCGGAACGCTGTCCCTCGAACCCCAGGGTCCAAACTTCGGGAAAGGCGTCCTGGGCCCTCTGGGTGAAGGGGCCGTAGCCGACATCCAGCACCCGCTTCGCGTCGGGCCGAAGCCTGAGCGAAGTCTGGAGCAGGTAGTCGAACCGCGCGGCGTGGAAGGCCACGTAATCGTGGGGCCCTGCACGCAGGGTGTCGCGTTCGATCAGCGCATTGACCGCATCCATGTAGCAACGAGGGCCTCTCCACCGGACCGCAGTCCCGGGACTAAACGCGGCCGCCCGGCTTAGGTCGCCTCAGGCAGGTTTGTCGACCCGCCGCCTCCTGCCGCCCGGTCACCAGCGGCCGGGACGCACGCCGGTCTCCGCGCCGAGCGCGGTCAGCCCGGTGAAGCCGATCCCCATCACCAGGGGCGGCAGGACCGGGGGCCGGAGGCTGAGGAAGCTCGAGAGGGTCGCGGTGCCCACCGGATCGCGCGGCTGGTACAGCACCGTCAAGGGCGCGCCGATCCGGGTGGGCGCGAACCCGTTCTGCCGGTAGCGCAGAGTGCGGCCGTCGGGCGTGTGGAACTTCACCATAGGATGGCCGCCCGCGACCACCTCGTGGGAGCCGGGAACGTTGGGCGCGATCACGCCGGGCGTGCTCTGCGCCGAGGCGACGAAGCTCCAGGTGCGCCATCCCTGCCAGGCCGCCACCAGCAGGGCCGCGACCCCGATGACCAGGAAGATCACCGCACCCACCTTGCTCCCTCGCGCGCCCGTGCGGGTCATGGCCGTCCCTCAGGCCGCGCCAGACTTCGGCCACGTATAGCCGACGGCGCCCCGATATGCCCCTCCGATAAGGCGTCCACGACGATAATACTGTCGCCGACGGCCGCCAGCCTTCTCGTCTTTCAGAAAACCGATCGGCGCTTGCCCAGACCCTCCAGGCTTCCTAGAAGCCGCGGGAACCGGAAATCCTCGCACACGCATGAAGCTGCTCGCCGGCAATTCCAACGCCCAGCTCGCCAAGGACGTCGGCGACTATCTGGGCCTGCCGCTGACCAGGCGGCAGATGCGCCGGTTCGCCGACAACGAGATCTTCCTCGCCATCGACGAGAACGTGCGCGGCGAGGACGTGTTCATCATCCAGTCGACCTCCTACCCCGCCAACGACCACCTGATGGAGCTCCTGATCTGCATCGACGCCCTGGTGCGGGCCTCGGCCCGGCGGATCACCGCGGTGACGCCCTATTTCGGCTACGCCCGCCAGGACAGGAAGACCGGCGGCCGCACGCCTATCTCGGCCAAGCTGGTGGCCAACATCATCTCCCGCGCCGGCGCCGATCGGGTGCTGACGCTCGACCTGCACGCCGGCCAGATCCAGGGTTTCTTCGACATCCCCACCGACAACCTGGTGGCCTTCCCGGTGATGGCGGAGGACATCCGCCGTCACTATGCCCGCTACGCCGACGAACTGATGATCGTCTCGCCCGACGTCGGCGGGGTGGTGCGGGCGCGCCAGCTGGCCGACCGGCTGAACGCCGACCTCGCCATCGTGGACAAGCGCCGCGCGCGCCCGGGCGAGAGCGAGGTGATGAACATCATCGGCGATGTCCGGGGCCGGCGCTGCATCCTGTTCGACGACATCGTCGACACCGCCGGCACCCTGTGCAACGCCGCCGCCGCCCTGACCGGGCAGGGGGCGGAGAGCGTGGCCGCCTATGTCAGTCATGGGGTGATGAGCCGCCCGGCGGCGGAGCGGGTCAACGCCTCGGTGCTGACTGAGCTGGTGATCACCGACACCATCGATAACAGCGCCCTGACCCAGGACTGCCACAAGCTCAGGCGTGTAAGCGTCGCGCCGCTCATCGGTGAGGCGATCCGTCGTATCGCCAACGAGGAGTCTGTCTCTAAGCTCTTCGACTGAACCCTGCGTTCGGGGCCGTGGCGGGGGGCCGCGGTGACGAACGGTTAAGCATACCGGGCCTAGGGT
>CAXUEN010000197.1:0-2340 GCA_964249945.1 uncultured Caulobacteraceae bacterium
TGGCCGGCGCCGAGATCTGCTACTGGCCGATCCATCCCAACCCGCACGTCCGCGGCGGCGGGTTGGCGGCGCTGCGCCAGGCGGGTGTGGAGGTGCGCCTGATGGCCGAGAGCGCCTCGCCGGACGAGCGCCGACTGGCCTTGGCATGCGAGGACCTGATCGCGCCGTGGACGCACTGGCTGCGCACGGGGCGCCCCTACGTCACCGTCAAGCGCGTGTTCGACGCCGCCGGCCGCATGGAGCCGCCGCCGGGCGCCAAGACCTTCTCTTCCCATGGCCTGCTGGAATACGCCCACCGGCTGCGGCGGGAGAGCGACGCGGTGCTCACCGGCTCGGGCACGGTCCTGGCCGACCGCTCGGAGTTCACCGTGCGGCATGTCCTTGACCCGCGCATCGCCCCGCGCCGCCTGTCGATCCTGGATCGCCGCGGGCGGGTGGACGACGCCTATCTGGCCGAGGTGGCGGGCAGGGGCTTGCTGCCGCGAATCGCGACGGACCTGGAGGCCGAACTCGACGCGCTGGGCGGGGAAGCGGTCCACCAGCTGCTGGTGGAGGCCGGCCCTGCCGTGACCGGGTCCGTGCTCGACCGCGGCCTGTGGAACCGGCTGGTCACCATTCGCCAGCTCTCGCCGCAGGCGGAGCAGGTCACCGTCGAGCGCAGGCCCTGACCGCCGCCCGTCGCGCTCCGGCCTTCACCCCCCTCGGGTCACCGGCACCAGCGCGCCTGAGATGACCGCGGCGGCGGGGGAGGCGAGGAACAGGATCACCTCGGCCAGCGAGGCGGGTCTGACCCACTCGCCGGTATCGGCGCCCGGCATGTCGGCCCGGTTGGTGGGCGTGTCGAGGATGGAGGGCAGCACCGCGTTGACGGTGATGTCGTGGCCCTTCAGCTCCTCTGCCAGGCTCTCGGTCAGGCGCGCCACGCCGGCCTTGGAGGCGGCGTAGGCGCCCATGCCGGCGGCGGCCTTGGTCGCGGCGGCCGCGCCCACGTTGACGATGCGCGCACCGGGGCGCTTCAGCAGCTCGGGCAGCGCGGCGGCGGTCATGGTGGCGGTCGTGGCCACGTTCATCTTGTACATGCGGGCGTAGGCCTCGGCCCCGCCGTCCTGCAGCGTGGTCCAGGTGAAGCCGCCGGCGACGTTGACCAGCACGTCCAGCCCGCCCGTCCGCTGCACGATGGCCTGGATGGCGCCGGATGCGGCGGCGGCGTCGGTGATGTCCACGCCGCCGAAGTCCGTCTCAGCCGCGTCTGCCGGCGCCGGTGCGAGATCGACACGCACCACCCTGGCGCCCTTGGCCTGCGCCGCCTCGGCCACCGCCCGCCCCAGCACGCCGAAGCCGCCGGTCACCACAACCACCTTGCCGAGCATCGCGCCGCCTCCGTTCCTCGCCACGAACGTCTTAGCCGCCGACGAGGTCGCTCGCCTAGGCCTGTTGCAGCGCCATTTCCTTCAGGAGCCCCAGCACCATCTGCGCGTCCGCCGGTCGGGCGATGAGCAGGTCGGGCAGGTAGACGTCCTCGTTGTTGTAGACCAGCGGGCTGCCGTCGATGCGGATGCAGGACAGCCCGCAGGCGCGGGCCACCGCCACCGGCGCGCAGCTGTCCCCCTCGTCCTGGCCGCCGGAGTGCAGGGCCGGGTGAGCTTGGAGGCGATGTTAGGCGCCCCCCCCTCCGCGCTTCGATGAGCTGGCGCACGGGGCTGGTGTCGTAGGCACGGTCGGCCAGCACGATGCAGCGTGCGGGCAGGTTGGTCAGCAGCGCCTCGGCCGCCTTCCAGTCGGCGGCCTGGCCAGGCGTCAGGAGGAAGCCGAGCGGACGGCCTCGCTTGTCGGTGATGGCGTGGAGCTTGGTGTTTCGCCCACCCGGGAGCAGCCGTGAATCACATTCGGGAAGCTGCGGGAATCCTGCTTATGGGTCCCAGCCCTAGGATAGGGTCAGCCTCAGCCTACCAGACGGCTTTATGACGGGTCGGATCGCGCGACGCGAGCCAACCTCATAGCTCCACCACCAAGCCTGAGCCGCTTGGTCCCGGACTAGGCCTTCGAAGCGAACGTCCAGTAGAGGGAGCGGGCGCGCAGCGTCGTCGGCCCGATGCCCAGCTCGCGCCCGTCGATCGCGGTGACCGGAGCGACCTTCTGGAAGTTCCCGCTGGAGAAGATCTCGTCGGCGGCGGCGAAATCGGCGTAGCGCAGGGTGCGCTCCACCACCTCCACCCCGTCATCTCGCAGCAGGGCGATGACGCGGCGGCGCGTGATCCCGTCCAGGAAGGTCCCGTTGCAGACGGGCGTATGCACCACGCCGCCCTGGACCATGAAGACATTGGCGTTGGCGAGTTCGGC
>CAXUEN010000197.1:2509-4975 GCA_964249945.1 uncultured Caulobacteraceae bacterium
GTTGCCGAAGCCGCGCCCCGCCGCCTCCCGCAGCGCCCGCCCACCGTTCGGATACAGCGCGCCGGCCTTGGCCTCCACCGGCGCGCAGTCGGCGGTCGGGCGGCGGAAGGGAGACAGGGTGATCCGCGCCCCTTTGGGCTCGGGCAGGGGCGCCTCGTAGAGGCTCAGGCACCAGCAGGTGGAGGCCGGGTCGAACATCACCCCGCCGCCGAGCCCGCTCTCCGCCCAGTACATCGGGCGGATGTAGAGGTCGGCCTCGGGTGCGAACCGCGCGGCGCCCTCCCGCGCCAGCGCCACCCAGCGCTCCGTCGCCACCACGGGGTCCAGTCCGAAGCTCGTGGCGGAACGGTTCACCCGGGCGCAGTGCGCGTCCAGGTCCGGGAAGCGGCCGCCCATCCGGCGCGCGCCGTCGAACACGGTGGAGGCGAGCCAGGCGCCGTGGGTGCGCGGACCCATGATGGCCACGTTGCCCTCATGCCACTCGCCCTCGAAGAAGGTCCAGCTCTGGGAGATCGGGGCGCGGGTCGCGACCACTTGGGACATCTTGGGCTCCAGGGACGGGAGCCGCAGTGTCGCCGTCAAAGGTAAGCAGGGGCATAAGCCTGACCCGCTGTCGTGCTTAACCTGCGTTGACCATGCTTTCCTCGCCGCCCTGCGCGATTTGGTTACCTCCCGGCACGTAGTTTGCTGGAGGAGCGCCAGAGGACGACGCCATGATCTCTTCCGCCGCCGCCGCCGCCGCCGCCGTCTCGCGATGCCAGCCGCTCCCGCCGCAGAGCGATGCGGACTGGATGCGCGACCGGGTGGTCATCCACAAGATGGTCGTGGCGCTGAACGGCTGCCATCCCGCCGTGGCCGACCTGCTGGACGAACTGGCGCGGGCGCAGGGCCTGCTGCATTCGCTGGCGGTGCGGCCCGTGGGGCCGGCGTTCGAGGCGGTGCTGCAGGCGACCCGGCTGAGCCCCGACGCCGCGCGCCGGCTGGTGGACCGCTTCGCCGCCCATCCCGAGGTGGCCTGCGCCTCCATCGAACACATGCTGGTCCGCTGAGCCGTCCCGAAATGACGCACACGCCGCATCAGGCCGAGACACCCCGTCCCGAGAGGACCCCGATGAGACTGGCCACCCAGGCGCTCCACGCCGGCTTCGACTCCGACCCCGCCACCCATGCGGTGGCGGTGCCGATCTACCAGACCGCCGCCTACGCCTTCGATAGCGCCGACCACGGCGCCGCCCTGTTCGATCTGGAAGCCGAAGGCTACCGCTACAGCCGCATCGCCAACCCTACGGTCGCCGTGCTGGAGGAGCGGGTGGCGGCCATGGAGGGGGGCGTCGGCGCGCTGGCGGTGGCCAGCGGCCAGGCGGCGCTGCACTACGCCATCGCCAACCTGGCCGACCATGGCGGCAACATCGTCTGCGCGCCCCAGCTCTACGGCACCACCCACACCCTGTTCAGCCACGTGCTGCCTCGCCAGGGGATCACCGCGCGCTACGCCGAAAGCGACCAACCCGACGCGATCGCGGCGCTGATCGACGCCGACACCCGCGCGGTGTTCTGCGAGAGCATCGGCAACCCCGCCGGCAACATCGCCGACATCGAGGCCCTGGCCGAGGTCGCCCACGCCACGGGCGTGCCGCTGGTGGTCGACAACACCGTGGCCACGCCCTGCCTGCTCCGCCCCATCGACTACGGCGCGGACGTGGTGGTGCACAGCCTGACCAAGTTCATGGGCGGCCACGGCACCACGCTCGGCGGGATCATCGTGGACGCCGGCCGCTTCCCATGGGAGCGCCATGCCGACCGCTTCCCGGCCTTCAACACGCCGGACGCGTCCTACCACGGGCTGGTCTACCGCAAGCGGTTCGGCGCCTCCGCCTACATCGCGCGCTGCCGCAGCGTCTACCAGCGCACCATGGGAGCGGTGCTGGCGCCCATGAGCGCCTTCCAGCTGATCCAGGGCATCGAGACGGTGGCGCTGCGCATGGAGCGCCACGTGGAGAACGGCCGCAAGGTCGCCGACTTCCTCAAGGGCCACCCGGACGTGGAGTGGGTCGCCTATGCCGGCCACCCGGACAGCCCCTACCATGCGCTGGCCCGGAAGTACCTCGGCGGTCAGGGCTCCTCGCTGCTGACCTTCGGGGCCGTCGGCGGGCTGGAGGGCGGCAAGGCCTTCTACGACGCGCTGCGCCTCATCAAGCGGCTGGTGAACATCGGCGACGCCAAGTCCTTGGCCTGCCACCCCGCTTCCACCACCCACCGCCAGATGCCGCCGGAGGTGCAGCTGAAGGCCGGCGTGCGGCCGGAGACCCTTCGCATCAGCGTCGGCATCGAGCACATCGACGACATCCTGGACGACCTCGACCAGGCGCTCGCCGCCGCCCGGCGGGCCACGCGTCGCCCCGCGGCCGCCTGAGGCCGCCATGGGGCCGCAGCTCTACGGGCGGGAGACGGCGGAGAGGCGGGCGC
>CAXUEN010000198.1:0-4963 GCA_964249945.1 uncultured Caulobacteraceae bacterium
GCGCGGCGCCGGGCTTCCATGGCGGCCCCGGCTTCCAGCGGCGCGGCGGCGGCTTCGCCTACATCGGCCCCCGGGGTTTCGGCCAGGGCCCGCACGGGGGCGGAAACTGGAGCTATCACGGGCGGTCCTTCCGCCGCTTCAACGCCGGCCCGTTCCGCTATCCCGGCGGTTGGGGCTACCGCCGCTGGGGCGTCGGCGGCTACCTCCCGGCGCTGTTCCTGACCGACGCCTACTTCATCGGCGACTGGGGCGGCTACGACCTCGGCCCACCCGCGCCCGGCTGTCGCTGGGTCCGTTACGGGCGGGACGCCCTGTTGGTCAACGTCTATACCGGCGAGGTGGTCGACGTGGCCTACGGCGTGTTCTGGTGGTGAGCCCGCCCGCCGGACGGACCGGGGCCTGAGTTCGTGATCCGTCCTGCAGGCTAGGCTAGGCCAGCCTGGCCTGAAGGATGGCGTTGACCGCGGCGGGGTTGGCCTTCCCGGCGGTCTCCTTCATCACCTGGCCGACGAACCAGCCGATGGCCTGGGGCTTGGCCTTCACCGCCGCCGCCTTGTCGGGATTGGCGCCGATCAGGCGGTCCACGATGGCCTCCAACTCGCCGGTGTCGGTGACCTGGACCAAGCCGTGCGCCTCGACGATGGCCTTGGGCGCGCCCTCCCCCGCCCACATACGCTCGAACACGTCCTTGGCGATCTTGGACGAGACCACGCCCTCCTCGATCAGCGCGACCAGTTCGGCGATGTCGGCGGGCGGGATGGGGCTGTCCTCGATGGTCTGTTCCGCCTTGCCGAGCTTGCCCACCAGGTCGTTGGAGACCCAGTTGGCCACCAGCTTCACGTCCCGTCCCTTCGCCGCCGTCTCGAAGTAGTCGGCCAGCATGTGGTCGGCCGCCAGCACCCGGGCGTCGTAGCTGGAGAGGCCGTACTGCGCCTTCAGCCGCGCTCGCAGCGCATCCGGCAGCTCCGGCAGGCTGGCCTCGATGGCCTTCACCCAGGCGGAGTCGATCTCCAGCGGCAGCAGGTCGGGATCGGGGAAGTAGCGGTAGTCGTGCGCCTCTTCCTTGGAGCGCATGGAGCGCGTCTCGCCTCGCCCCGCATCGAACAGGCGGGTCTCCTGGGTGATCGAGCCGCCGTCCTCCAGCACCTCCACCTGGCGCGCGGCCTCGTAGACGATGGCCTGCTGGATGAAGCGCAGGGAGTTGACGTTCTTGATCTCGCAGCGGGTGCCGAGCGGCTCCCCCGGGCGGCGCACCGAGACGTTCACGTCGGCGCGCAGGTTGCCCTTCTCCATGTCGCCGTCGCAGGTCCCCAGCCGCCGCACCAGGGCGCGGAGCGTCTTCACGTAGGCGGCGGCGTCCTCGGGCGAGCGCAGGTCGGGGCGCGAGACGATCTCCATCAGCGCGACACCTGAACGGTTGAGGTCCACGTAGGTCCAGTGCGGGTCGATGTCGTGGATCGACTTGCCGGCGTCCTGCTCCAGGTGCAGCCGCTCGACGCCGACGGTGAAGCTGGAGCCGTCGTCGCGCTGGACGACCAGTTCGCCCTCGCCCACGATGGGGTCCTTGAACTGGCTGATCTGGTAGCCGGCCGGCAGGTCCGGGTAGAAGTAGTTCTTGCGGTCGAAGCGCGAGCTGAGATTGATCTGCGCCCGCAGGCCCAGCCCCGTGCGCACCGCCTGCTCCACGCAGTGGCGGTTGATCACCGGAAGCATGCCGGGGAAGGCGGCGTCCACTAGGCTGACGTGCACGTTCGGCGCCGCGCCGAAGGCGGTTGAGGCGCCCGAGAACAGCTTGGCGCTGGAGGCCACCTGGGCGTGGACCTCAAGCCCCAGCACCACTTCCCACTCGCCGGTGCGGCCGGTGACCCGGTACGGCGCCCGTTCGCTCATCGCAGACCTCTCCTCCCGCGCCGTGGTTTGGACGCCGGGATTGTGCGTTGATCTAAGCGCAAGACGGCGATGAGGCCAGCCCGTCGCCTGGTGTCGATATCGCAACACGGTTTTAGCAAATTGAGGTACAACATGGGAGCCAGCCCGGTGAACGCGGCGTTCAACAGGCAGGTCTTGAGGGAGATCGAGCCGTGCTTGGACACCGCGTCCTGCAGCGCACGTTCGTTTCAATCGTCGCCGCCGCCGGCCTGTGCGCAGCCGGCGAAGCCGCGGCCCAGCCCGCGACTGCATCCGTCGCAAGCCGACCGCCCGCGACCGCCTCAGCGCCTGCGGGCGACGACATGGCGATGCCCGACGACATGGGCGCCTCGATCGCAGAACCCGCATCGGCAGGCGCCGTCAGTCCGGCGTCTCCGAATGCCGGGTCACCTAGTGCGGGGTCACCCGGCGCCGGGTCGGCTAGTGAGACGGGGAGGCTGTCGGTGAACACGCCCATCGCCGTGATCGCCGCGTCGCCCCAAGGCAAGGCCGTGCTGGAGCACGAGCTGCCGGGACTCTGCGAGCGGCCCGAGTACGTTATATTCCGCACCATGAGCCCGGCCAAGCTGGCCCTGCTGTCGAACGGGCGCATCTCGCAGTCCAAGCTGATCCGGCTGCAGGCGCATCTGGTGCGGGTGAGCGTCACGACCACCGAACCGCCGCACCGCAACCTGCTGGCCGAGGGCGGGATCCGGGTGAGGCGGTTCTCCCACGCCGTCTATCACAAGGTGCTGAGCGCCATAGACGCGCTGTAGCGGGCGCTTCAGCGCTTGATCTGCAGCGAGATCGCGATCGCGGCGGCGAAGCAGACCACGCTGACGCCCAGCAGTCCGACGGTCGACCAGGTGTAGGCGATCAGGACGTGATCGCCCTTCAGCATCAGCCGCCAGATCGACGGCCAGGGCGAGCGCACCAGACACCATCCGCCGATGGCGATCAGGACGAACGGCGCGGCGACCACCAGCCACTGCAGCCGGGGCCGGCGCATCCAGCGCCGTCTCACCGCCGGGGCCTTCACCACCAGGGCTTCGGCCTCGCGCGGAAGTCCGCCGCCTGCTCGATCACGCGCCCCAGGGTGAACAGCGTACCCTCGTCCAGCGCCCGGCCGATCAGCTGCAGCCCCAGCGGCAGGCCCGAGGCGTCGAGCCCCGCCGGGATGCTGATCCCCGGCAGCCCCGCCAGGTTCACCGTCACGGTGAAGACGTCGTTCAGGTACATGGCCAGCGGGTCGCTCACCCGCTCTCCGAGCGCGAAGGCGGCGGAAGGCGCGGTGGGGGTCAGCAGGGCGTCGACCTCGAGGAAGGCGGCGTCAAAGTCTTCGGCGATCCGCCGCCGGACCTTTTGCGCCTTGAGATAGTAGGCGTCGTAGTAGCCGGCCGAGAGCACGTAGGTGCCGATCAGGATGCGCCGCTTCACCTCCTCGCCGAAGCCTTCGGCGCGGGAGCGCTCGTAGACCTCGGTCAGCGTCCCGCCGCCGTCCGCCCGCAGGCCGAAGCGCATGCCGTCGTAGCGGGCGAGGTTCGAGGAGGCCTCCGCCGGCGCCACGATGTAGTAGGCCGGCAGCGCGTAGCGGGTGTGGGGGAGCGTGACCTCCCTGATCTCGCAGCCGGCGTCCTTCAGCCAAGCCACGCCCTGGTCCCACAGGCGCGCGATCTCGTCAGGCATGCCGTCCAGCCGGTACTCCCTGGGCACCCCGATGCGCAGGCCCTTGGGCGAGCGGCCCACGAAGCTGGCGAAGTCGGGGGTCTCGACGTCCAGCGAGGTGCTGTCCTTGGCGTCGTGGCCGGCCATGGAGGTGAGCAGGATGGCGGCGTCCTCCACCGTCTTGGCGATGGGCCCGGCCTGGTCCAGCGAGGAGGCGAAGGCCACCATGCCGTAGCGCGAGCAGCGGCCGTAGGTCGGCTTGATCCCCACCGTGCCGGTGAACGCCGCCGGCTGGCGGATCGAGCCGCCGGTGTCGCTGGCCGTCGCCCCCAGGCAGAGGTCCGCGGCCACGGCGCTCGCCGAGCCGCCGGAGGAGCCGCCGGGCGTCAGCCGCTGGTTCGATCCCTCGGCCCGCCAGGGGTTGGTCACCGGCCCGAAGGCGGACGTCTCGTTGGACGAGCCCATGGCGAACTCGTCCATGTTCAGCTTGCCCAGCATCACCGCCCCGTCCCGCCACAGGTTGGCCGACACGGTGGACTCGTAGGGGGGCGTGAACTCGCCGATGATCCTGGAGCCCGCGGTGGTGCGCACCCCCTCGGTGCAGAACAGGTCCTTCACCCCGAGGCTGATCCCCTCCAGCGGGCCGGCCTCGCCGCGGGCGCGCCGTTCGTCGGAGGCCCGCGCCATGGCCAGCGCCTTGTCCGGCGTCTCGAGCACGTAGGCGTTCAGGTGCGCGTTGGCGGCGGCGATGGCCTCCAGGTGCGCCCCGGCCAGTTCCTCGGCGGAGAAGCGGCCCGAGGCCAAGCCATCGCGGGCGGCCTTCAGCGTCAGGCCGCCGAGATCGGACGCCTTCATTCCACCACCTTCGGCACCACGAAGAAGCCGCCTATCGACTTGGGCGCATTAGACAGCACCGCATCCCGCTTCTCCCCGTCGGTGACCACGTCCTCGCGCAGCGGCAGGTGGGCCGAGACGCAAGAGGTCATGGGCGCCACGCCCTCGGTGTCCACCTCGCCCAGCTGCTCGATCCAGGCCAGGATGCCGCTGAGCTCCTGGGCCATGGGCTCCAGGCGCGCTTCCGGAACGGCGATGCGGGCGAGCCGGGCGACCCGGCGCACGGTTGAGGCGTCTATGGACATGATGGCCGCGGGTTTGCCGTGGCGCAGCGGGGAAGGCAAGCAGGCGTCGGACAAGGCGACCGTTCCCCTCACCCCGCCCCCTCCCCGGCAGGGGAGAGGGCTTTGGAGGAGATGCGCGTGAACGCTCTCCCCTGCGGGGAAAGGACAGGGTGAAGGGAACCGCCGCCGCGACCCAGGCTACGATGTCGCAGCCGCGGTTCCCCTCACAGGCGAAATGTGGCGCCCGCCTTGCCATCCGGCCACCATCGCGG
>CAXUEN010000199.1:0-4949 GCA_964249945.1 uncultured Caulobacteraceae bacterium
CTTCCGTGGTCAGCGCCCACCCGGGAGGGTCCGAGGTGCGGGTCGGCGGCGTCAACGCCAACGGCGCGGACATGACCCACATCCTGGCGTCGGACACGCCTGGGCCTTCGGGCTTCAAGGCGGTCGGCTACATGGCCAAGGGCCCGGTCGCCGGACCCCTTGTGGTGGGCGTCTTCCATGTGCGTGACCGCGACCACGGACACAACGAGATGTCGGACCACAGCCTGGACCACCTCATTGACATGAACGTGCACGCCCAAGGCTAGGCCCGCGCGCGCCGACCGTCAGTGGGTGAGGAACAGGGAGGGGCCGTTCTCCGCGTTCAGCAGCGACTTGGTCGCGCCGCCAAAGATAAAGCGCTGGAAGCGGGGATGGCCGAAGGCGCCGGCCACCAGCACCTCGGCCCCGATCCGCGCCACCGCCTGGCTCACCAGGGGGCCGGGTTCACCGGGCTCGGTCAGGACCTGGGTGTCCACCGTCAGTCCCTGCGCCTGGAACCAGGCCTGCAGGCGGTAGGGATCGAAGGTGCGCGGCGTCGCGGCCTGGGCGACCAGCACCGTCACCTGCGCGCCCTTCAGCCATGGCAGGGCGGCGCGGGCGGCGCGGGTGGCTTCCCGGCCGCCGTCCCAGGCCACCACCACCCGCTGCAGCCCCGGGCGGCGGAACACGAAGACCGGCCGCCGCTCTTCCAGCAGCACGTGCTGGAAGGCCTCCCCCAGCAGGCCGCGTCCCCGCGCGGAATCTTCGTTGAAGACGGCCACGTCGGCGAGACGGGCCTCGTCGCAGAGGCTCGACCAGATCGCGCTCTCCAGCCGGTGGAAGCCCTTGCGCGGCGCGGCGACCGCCTCAAGGGCCGTGCGGGCGCGGGCCTCGGCCTCGTCGGTGGCGAGGCGCAGGCTGTCCAGGGTCGCGACCTGGGCGGTCCCCAGGACGCCCTCGCCCGACCAGGGCATGATGTCGGCGGGCTCGGGCGGGGCGTAGACGGCCGACAGCTCCGCCCCGAACCGCTCGGCGAAGGCGCTCGCGCCCCGGAGCACGAGGGTGTCGCCAGGGCCGCCGCCCAGGGGCGCCAGGATGCTGGTCCAGCTCATCTCGCCTCCCGCGGCCACCCTGACCGGGTTGATCTTTTCCCGCGACTGTCCCACTGCGGACCCACGTCGCGCAAGATGGATCGAACACTTGGCCAAGGCCTCCGGCAAGGCGAAGGACGCGTCGCCCCGCGCCTGGCAGCGCATGCTGTCGGGCCGCAGGCTCGACCTGCTGCACCCTTCCCCCTTCGACATCGAGATCGAGGACATCGCCCACGGCCTGGCGCGGGTCGCGCGCTGGAACGGCCAGACGGTGGGCGAGCACGCCTTCTCCGTGGCCCAGCATTCCCTCGTGGTGGAGGAGGTCTGCGCCCACTTGGACCCGGCCATCGCTCCCGGCTGGCGGCTAGCGGCGCTGCTGCACGATGCGCCCGAATACGTGATCGGCGACATGATCTCGCCGTTCAAGGCGGCGCTGGGCTTCGACTACAGGAGCTTCGAGCGGGGGCTGGAGACCGCGATCCACCTGCGGTTCGGCCTGCCGCCCGCGCCGCCCGCTGCGGTGAAGGCCCTGATCAAGCGGGCCGACCGGGTCTCCGCCTACTTCGAGGCGGTGCAGCTGGCGGGGTTCTCGGTGGCCGAGGCGCGGGGGCTGTTCGGCGACCCGCCCGAAGGCTATGCGCCCGGAGTGACGCCCCTGGCCGCCTCGGCCGCCCAGGCGCGCTACCTGGAACGCTTCCACCTGCTGTCGGAGGCGTCAGGCGCCGAGCCGCATGCCGCTGCGGTGGACACGGAGTAGGGCGCCCGCGGTCAGGAACTGAGCAGGCCTGGACCGGCGCTTCCCGCCCTGACGCCGTTCAAGGCGAGCATCTCCTCCTCGGAGGGCGCCTCCCACACAGTCTCGACATAGTCGAACATCTCCCGGGTGACGTCGAACGCCAGAACGCGGGGCGCGCCTTGGTCCGCGTTTCGTCGCTGCACGCGCAGCCATCTTTCTTCGGCGGGAACGTCCAGGACGTGCAGGGTGACGGGGACCCGGATACTGGCTGCACGTCGGCGAACGCGCGCCGGTCTTTCGCCGTCGCGAAGCCCAGGTCCAGCAGGATGGGTACGGCCAGATCGAGCAGCTGGACGCTCACGGACCATATCTGCTCGTAGCATCGGCGGACGCGCGCCATAGCCCAGGCCGGATCGATGGGATCGGACCTGTCCAGCCAAAACAGCGCCATCATCCACTCGTCGATGGAAAGGCGCACGGCGCCTATCCTAGCGGCCAGGGCGGTAGCGTAAGTCGTCTTCCCCGCGCCCGTCGATCCACAGACCAGATGGACGTGCGCGCCGCCTGCCCGAGCTCCGCCGCCGATGCGCGCCCCGCTCAAGCGTTGATCAGGTTGCGGTCGTGCGCGGCGGCGTTCATGGCCTTCTGCAGTTTCTCAAAGCCGCGCACCTCAATCTGGCGCACGCGCTCGCGGCTCACGCCGTACTGGCCCGCCAGCTCCTCCAGCGTGGTGGGATTGTCCTTCAGCCGGCGCTCGGTGAGGATGTGGCGCTCGCGGTCGGTGAGCTCCTGCATGGCCTCCTGCAGCAGGCCCATGCGCAGGTCGCGCTCCTCGTTCTCCGCCACCACATGCTCGGCGCTCTCGCTGACGGTGTCCACCAGCCAGTCCTGCCATTCGCTCTCGCTGTCCGAGCGCAGCGGCGAGTTCAGCGAGCTGTCCGGCCCGGAGAGGCGCCGGTTCATGGAGATCACGTCGTCGTTGGTGACGCCGAGCTTGGTTGCGATGGTCGCCACCTGGTCAGGGTGCAGGTCGCCCTCCTCCAGCGCGCTGATCTCGCTCTTGGCCTTGCGCAGGTTGAAAAACAGCTTCTTCTGGGCGGCGGTCGTGCCCATCTTCACCAGGCTCCAGGAGCGCAGGATGTATTCCTGGATCGAGGCGCGGATCCACCACATGGCGTAGGTCGCCAGGCGGAAGCCCTTGTCCGGCTCGAACTTCTTCACCGCCTGCATCAGCCCGACATTGCCCTCGGAGATCACCTCCCCGATCGGCAGGCCATAGCCGCGGTAGCCCATGGCGATCTTGGCCACCAGGCGCAGGTGGGAGGTGACGAGCCGGTGCGCCGCCTCGGAGTCCTCGTGCTCGCGCCAAGCCTTGGCGAGCATGAACTCCTCGTCCTTGGTCAGCATCGGGAACTTGCGGATTTCAGTCAGATAGCGGGAGAGCCCGCCTTCCGGCGAGATCATCGCCAGAGCGTTTGTAGCCATGAAGCCTTGTATCCCCTAGATGGAAAGCCATATCCGGGGCGTCGCACGACCCTTGCCGGAGGTCGTAGAAGGCGGCGTCTCGTCTGTGTGCAACTGCGAGATATAGGCTAAAGTTGCGGCTCGTTTAAGACCCGCGGCCCTCCCGGCTTGAAAGCCCGCCGCCAAGCTCGAGATTCCCGGGTCATTACAACGTTGCTCACAGCTGCGTGAGCTGGACCTCCAGCGATTGCATGTCCGCGGGCGGCAGGGTCTCGAAGCGCAGCCGCTCGCCCGTGACCGGGTGGACGAAGCCCAGCACGGCGGCGTGCAGCGCCTGACGCGCCAACCCGCTGGCCATGACCGCCGCGCGCACGGCGGGAGCCGGCGCGCCGTGGCCGTAGACCGCATCGCCCAGGCAAGGCGCGCCCTTGTGAGCTAGGTGGACCCTGATCTGGTGGGTGCGGCCGGTCTCCAGCCGGCAGAGCACCCGCGCCGCCAGGGGCCTCTGCGCCGCGCCGTAGACGGCCTGCACCCGATAGTGGGTGATCGCCTCCCGTCCCCCGGCCTTCAGCACGGCCATCTTCTTGCGGTCGTGGGGCGATCGGCCGAGCCTCGTGGTCACCGTGGCCCGCGGGGGGTCCGGCGCCCCTCGCGTCAGGGCGACGTAGGCCCGCTCCAGCGCGTGGGCGGCGAACAGGGCGGCGAGACCCTGGTGCGCCCGGTCCGACTTGGCGGCGACCATGACGCCGGAGGTGTCCTTGTCCAACCGGTGCACGATCCCCGGCCGCAGCACCCCGCCGATCCCCGACAGCGAGCCCGCGCAGTGGTGCAGCAGGGCGTTGACCAGGGTGCCGTCCGACGTGCCGGGGGCGGGGTGGGCGGCCATGCCGGCGGCCTTGTCGATCACGATGAGGTCTGCGTCCTCGTAGAGGATTGTGAGCGGCAGGTCCTGCGGCTGCGGCTCCGCCGCCTCGGGCGCGGGCACGCGCAGGACGTACTCGCCGGCCTGAGCCCTGGCGGAACCATCGGTGAGTGCGACGCCGTCCAGGCTGAGCGCGCCCGCCGCGATCAGGGCCTGCAGCCGCGACCGCGAGAGGACGGAAACCGCGGCCAGCGCCTTGTCGATCCGCTCGCCTGCGGCGTCGGTGCGGAGGATGACGGAGACGATCTCTGCCCCGTCATCATCTTCGTCCGGCGGGGTGACCCGATCACCCCCGCTCCACAAGGCGGCCGTCCTCCACGACGCGGTAGAAGCAGGAGCGGAAGCCGACGTGGCAGGCGCCGCCATCCCCCTGCGGCCGCACCTTCAGCCAAACCGCATCCTGGTCGCAGTCCACCCGCACCTCCGCCACCCGCTGCACCTGGCCCGACGTCGCGCCCTTGCGCCACAGTTCGCGCCGCGAACGGCTCCAGTAGTGCGCCTCGCCGGTGTCCAGCGTCGCCTGCAGCGCCTGCGCGTTCATCCAGGCCAGCATCAGCACCTCGCCGGTGTCGGCCTGGGTGACCACCGCGGCGATCAGGCCGTCCGGGCCGAAGCGGGGCGTCAGCGCCTCGCCGCGCTCCAGCGCCATCGTGTCGCCGGGCGGTGGGAAGCTCACGCCAGGGCCGGGCGGGTCGCGGGTTCGGCGGCGCCCGGCGCGGCCGGCCAGGCGCCCGCAGCGCGCCCGTTTCAGCGCCGG
>CAXUEN010000200.1:0-4932 GCA_964249945.1 uncultured Caulobacteraceae bacterium
GAGCGGGCCGCCTGCCGCGCGGCAGGGGTGGACTGCGAGGTGGTGCCCGGCGTCAGCGCCGCCCTGGCCGTCGCGGCCGCGTGCGGCGCCCCCCTGACCCACCGCGGCCTGGCCCAGGCGGTGACCTTCGTCACCGGCCATGGGGCCGTGGACGCGGACGGCGCGGCGGGAGAGCCGGACCTGGACTGGGCGGCGCTGGCCCGGCCGAACCAGACGGTGGTGGTCTATATGGGCCTGTCCACCGCGCCCGTGATCGCGCGACGCCTGATGGCCGCGGGGCGGGCGTCCTCGACCCCTGTGCTGCTGGTGGAGAACGCCAGCCGGCCGGAGGAGCGGCGCGCGCTCTGCACCCTTTCCGGTTTGCCGGCCGCGGCTCAGGCCTTCACCGGTCCCTGCTTGCTGGTGATCGGTGAAGTGGCGGCCCTGGCGCAAGTGGAGCCGCCGCTTAGATCCTCTCTCCCTGGAGGACTGGAACCGGCGGAGCTGGTGGAGGGGGCCTCCACCGTTGCTTCGCGTCGGCCCCCTCAATCAGCTTCACTGATAGCTCGCCCAGTGGGAGAGCATCTGAGTTTGCCGCGGAGGACGCAGGCATGAGGCTCGCCGCGATCACCGCCAGCGACCTGCGCGACGGCGAGGCGGTGTTCTGGGCGCAGGGCCGATGGGTCAAGCGCTTCGCCGAGGCCGAGCTGTTCCATGTGGCCGAGCCTGGCCAGGCGGCGCTCGACCTCGCGAAGAGCCAGCCGACCCTGGTGGTCGATCCCTACCTGATAGAGCTGGAGCTGGAGGACGGCGTGGCCGTGCCCACCAGCTACCGCGAGCGCGTTCGCGCGCTCGGCCCCACCATCCACCCGGACATGGGCAAGCAGGCCGAGGGCGGCGCCGTCATCGCCGCCCTGCGCGCTCGCTCCGGCGGGGCACGCTCGTCCGGCCGGCTCGGCCTCATCCGGCTGAAAAAGTAGGAGACGGCGCGTGTACCGCTACGACGCCATCGACAAGTCGATCCTCGCCGACCGCTCCGCGGAGTTCCGCGACCAGGTGGAGCGCCGCCTGTCGGGCGCGCTGACCGAGGACCAGTTCAAGCCGCTGCGGCTGATGAACGGGCTGTATCTGCAGCTCCACGCCTACATGCTGCGCATCGCCATTCCCTACGGCGTTCTGTCCTCCCACCAGCTCCGCGGCCTGGCGGCGGTAGGGCGGACCTACGACAAGGGCTACGGCCATTTCACCACCCGCCAGAACCTGCAGTTCAACTGGATCAAGCTGAGCGAGACGCCCGACATCCTGGACGCCCTGGCGGCCATCGACATGCACGCCATCCAGACCAGCGGCAACTGCATCCGCAACACCACGTCGGACCCTTACGCCGGGGCGACGGCGGAGGAGGTGGACGACCCCCGCGTGTGGTGCGAGGCGATCCGCCAGTGGTCCACCCTGCACCCCGAGTTCAGCTACCTGCCGCGCAAGTTCAAGATCGCGGTGACCGCGGCCCCGAACGACCGCACCGCCGCCAAGGTGCACGACATCGGCCTGGTGCTCCGCCGCGCTCGGGACGGCCAGCTGGGCTTCGAGGTGATGGTCGGCGGCGGCATGGGGCGCACCCCCTATCTCGGCAGCACCATCCGCGAGCACCTGCCGGTGAACCACCTGCTTAGCTACCTCTCGGCTGTGCTGCGCGTGTTCAACCGCCACGGCCGGCGGGACAACATCTACAAGGCGCGCATCAAGATCCTGGTGGCTGCGCTCGGGGCTGAAGAGTTCGGCCGCCAGGTCGAGGCCGAGTGGACCGCCATGGACCAGGCGTCCGTGGACCTGCCTGACATCGAGCTGGCCCGCATCCGCGGCGCCTTCGGCTACGTGCCCTTCGCCGACCTTCCCGCCGTCTCAAACGCCTTCGAGGCCGCGCGCAAGGCCGATCCCGCCCTGGCGCGGTTCGCCCGCAACAACGTGCAGCCGCACAAGGTCCCCGGCTACGCCATCGTCAACATCTCGTTGAAGACGCCCGGAGAAGTGCCGGGCGACTGCACCTCCGACCAGATGGACGTCATAGCCGATCTCGCCGACCGACAGGGCCACGGCGAAATCCGGGTTACCCACGAGCAGAACCTCGTCCTGCCGCACGTGAAGCTCGACAACCTCGCCACTGTCCATGCCGCCCTGAAGGCTGCGGGTCTAGCGGCGGCCAACATCAACCTGGCTAGCGACATCATCGCCTGCCCAGGGCTCGACTACTGCGCCCTGGCCAACACTCGCGCCATCCCCGTCGCCCAGTCCATCGCCCGCCGGTTCGCCGAGCCGGATGTGGCCGAGAGCATCGGCGAGCTGAAGATCAAGATATCAGGCTGCATCAACGCCTGTGGCCATCATCACGTGGGCCACATCGGCATCCTGGGCGTGGACAAGAAGGGCGAGGAGTTCTTCCAGCTCACCCTCGGTGGCTCGGGCGCTGAGGACGCCAGCCTCGGCGACGTGCTCGGCCCCGCCGTCGCCTACGACCAGGTCACCCCCGCCGTCGACGCCCTGGTCGAAGCCTACCTGCGCGAGCGCCGTGGCACCGAACGCTTTCTCGACACCTACCGCCGCGTAGGCCTTGCCCCCTTCAAGGCCGCCGTCTATGCCGAAGCTCATTAGTCGCGAGCCCGAGGGCGGGCCGGCCTTTACCGAGGCGGTGGACACCTTTCTGCGCCTCGCGGATGACGAGGAGCCTGCGGCCGACGCCCGCGCCTTGCTCGTCTCCTTTGCGCGCTTCCAGGCGGACGGCGACCGCTGGCTGACCGAGGGCCGGCGCGTGGGTGTCGTGCTGGGCCCGGCCGGGCCGGTGGAGGGCCTGGCCTACGACCTGCCGCGGCTCGCACTGGTGGCGCTCGACTTCCCCAAGTTCCGCGACGGCCGTCCGTTCAGCGCCGCTTCCCTGCTTCGCGAGCGCTACGGCTATTCGGGCGAACTCCGCGCCGTGGGCGACGTGGTGCGCGACCTGGCCAAGGACATGGTCCGCTGCGGCTTCGACACGTTTGAGCCTGCGGATGGCTCGACGCCCGAGCAGTGGGCTGCCTCCGCCCTCCGCTTCCGACACGTCTACCAGAGCGCCGCCGACCGACGCGCACCCGCCTTCCGCGAGCGGATGGGAGAGGGCTGAGCCATGGCCTACGAAGCCGATTTCCTATCGGGCGCCCTAGCTCTCCTCCCCCTGGGGGAGGGGGACCCTGCGCAGCAGGGTGGAGGGGGCTCCAAGAGCGCCGCCCTCTCCGGCGAGCCCCCCTCACCAGGCTTCGCCTGGTCCCCTCCTCCCAGTGGGGGGAGAACAGACGTCGCCGCCCTCAACGCCCGCCTGCGCGACGCCTCGCCCGAGGCGATCCTGGAGGCGGCGCTGCAGGCCTTCCCCGGCCGCGTCGCCATGGTCTCCTCCTTCGGCTCGGAGTCGGCGGTCCTGCTGCACATGCTGGGCCGCATCGACCCGGCGACGCCGGTGCTGTTCCTCGATACCGGCCACCTGTTCGGCCAGACCCTGGACTACCGCAAGCGCCTGGCCGCGGCGTTCGGCCTCACCGACGTGCGCGATCTCCGCCCGGCCTATGCCGACCTCGCCACCCAGGATCCCAAGGCCGACCTCCACAAGACCTCCACGGACGCCTGCTGCGCCATCCGCAAGGTGACTCCTCTCGATATCGGCCTGCGCGGCTTCGAGGCCTGGATCACCGGCCGCAAGCGCTTCCACGGCGGCGCCCGCCTGCACCTGCCCGTCGTCGAGCAGGCCGAGGGCAAGCTGAAGTTCAACCCCCTCGCCGGCTTCAACAAGCCGGCGCTGGACGCCTATGCCGCCCGCCACGCCCTGCCGCCCCATCCGCTGGTGGAGGCCGGCTACGCCTCGGTCGGCTGCTGGCCGTGCACCAAACCCACACAGGACGGGGCCGATGTGCGCTCCGGCCGCTGGGCGGGTTCCGAAAAGACCGAGTGCGGCATACATACCGGCCGAGCCAGCCCGTCCGCCGTCTCCGGCGACGACGTGGGCGGCGGCATCTGACGGGCGACGACATGGATGACGTGAGCGCGGGCGTGCTGGCCCGCACCGAGCCCGCCCATGGCGAGCCGGCCCATGGCAAGCGCCCGGTCACCAGCGCCACCCACCATGTGGAGACGGTGCTGTGGGTCCGGCGCTGGACCGACCAGTACTTCAGCTTCGCCATCACCCGCCCGGCCAGCTTCCGCTTCCGTTCCGGCGAGTTCGTGATGATCGGCCTGCCGGGGCTGGACGGCGGCAAGCCGATCCTGCGCGCCTATTCCATCGCCAGCCCCTCCTATGCCGAGACGCTGGAGTTCTTCTCCATCGCCGTGGCCGACGGTCCACTCACTTCGCGGCTGCAGAAGATCGAGCCCGGCGACCAGATCCTGATGGCCAAGAAGCCCGTCGGCACGCTCGTGCTCGACGCCCTGCAACCCGGCCGCCGCCTGTTCCTGCTCGGCACCGGCACGGGCCTCGCTCCCTGGCTGTCGGTGGCCCGCGACCCGGACGTCTACGACGCCTTCGAGCAGGTGGTCGTCGCCCACTGCGTGCGAGAGGTCCGCGACCTCGCCTACCGCGAGCTGTTCGAGACGGAGCTGCCCGCCGACGAGGTGTTCGGCGAACTGGCTACGAACCAGCTGACCTACCTGCCGACCGTGACCCGCGAGCCGTTCGAGCGGCAGGGCCGCATCACCGACCTGATCACCTCCGGCCGGCTGTTCCGCGACGCAGGGCTGGACCAGGGCGTGTTCGACCCGGAAAGCGACCGAGTGATGCTCTGCGGCTCCATGCACATGATCAAGGACGTCGCCGCGATCCTGGAAGCCCAGGGCATGGTCGAGGGCTCCAATGCGGAGCCGGGCGATTTCGTGCTGGAGCGGGCCTTCGTCGGCTGACGCATGGCCCCTGGCCTGCTCCACTCTGGCCTGCTCCAC
>CAXUEN010000201.1:0-4927 GCA_964249945.1 uncultured Caulobacteraceae bacterium
CTCCACCGCCGCCGCCCGCGCCGCCGTGGCAGAGCGGCCGTCGGGGCGCACGGGGGTGATCAGCACGATCTCCTGGGCGATGGCGTCGAACACCGCAACGATCGACGGGCGGGTCATCACCGCGTCCGGCAGGCCGAGCAGGTCGGGTTTGGCGGGGCCGAGCGGCTCGGCCAGACGGATCATGTCGTAGCCGAGCGCGCCGAACAGGCCCGCCGCCATGGGGGGCAGCTCGGCCGGCAGCTCGATCCGGGCCTCCTCGATCGTGGCGCGCAGCGACGCCAGGCTCGGCCTGTCGTCGGCCACGTAGTCGCCTTGCGCCACGCCGTCGCCCCAGGCGATCTCCGCCCGCTCGCCGTGGCAGCGCCAGACCAGGTCGGGGTCCAGCGTGATCACCGAATAGCGGCCGCGCCAGGCGCCGCCCTCCACCGATTCGAACAGGAAGGCGAAGGGCCGGCCAAGCCCGATCTTCAGATAGGCCGAGACCGGCGTCTCCAGGTCGTCCACCACCCGGGTCCAGACCACCTGGGCGTGGCCGGCCTCATAGGCCCGCGTGAAGTCGGCCGCGGCGGGGAGGACGCCCACGCGCGGCCTACTGGCCGGCGCCCGCGCCCTGGTCCACGCCGATCGCCTGGCGCGCCTTGGCGTAGTCCACCTTGGGCTTGATGATGTCGCGCGCGCCGTTGCGCACCGCCGCGGCGAAGTCCTGCACCATGCCCTGGGTGGCGGCCTGGCGCTGGTCAGCGGCGGCCTGGGCGGCGCTTTGAGCTGTCGCTGGAATTACTGCGGCCAGCTTGGCGATCACGACGCCGATCTTCAGGTCCGGCCCGGTGACCACGTCGCCCGGCTTGGCCAGGAAGAGGTGGGAGAGCAGCTCGTTGCTGTAGGTCTTGCCGGCGGCGGCGCGCAGCACGTCGTCGCCATGCGCGACGGCGGCCTGGTTGGCGCTGGCTGCGGCCTGGAGCGGCTGGCCCTTGCTGACCGCGGCGGCGATCCCGTCGGCCTTGGCCTGCAGCCGCCTGAGCAGGTCCTGCTGCATCATGAAGCGGGTGAGCAGCGGGCGGACCTCGTCCAGCGGCGGTGGCGAGGGCGCGAGCACCTTCTCCAGCCGCAGCGCCGCGTACTCCCCCTGGCCGAGGTCGATGATGTCGCTGTCCTGGCCGGGCTGCAGCGCATAGCCCGCCTGCAACAGCTTGGGCGGCATGCCGACCTTCTGGCGCTGCAGGGTGGTGGACTGGGCGGTGACCGGGGGCAGGGTGGTGGTGGTGGCGCCCGCCGCCTTGGCGGCGTCGATCAGGTTGGAGCCTCCCGAGCGGGCGTTTTCATAGGCCTGCACCTGCTTGGTGATGGCGGCCTGCGCCGTGGCCGTCTTCACCTCCTGCTCGATCCTCGCGCGCGCCTCGTCGAGCGTCGCCACGTGGCCGGGGGTGACCTTGGAGACCTTCAGCACCGCCAGGCCCAGGTCGCCCTGCACCGGCCCCTGCACTTGGCCGGCGCTCATGGCGAAGGCCACGTCGGCGAGCTTCCGGTCGGCCACGGCCGTCTTGGGGCTGTCGGTGTAGACGATGGGCTGGACGTGCAGGCTGGCGGCTACGGCCGCAGGGTCCTCGCCCTTGTTCAACCGCGTGGCCACTGCCTGGCCCTGGCCAGGGTCGCGGACGGGTAACTCCACCAGGGAGCGCTTCTCGGGCGTCGACAGCGAGTCCTTCTCGAAGTCGAAGCGCTTCTGCACCTGGGCCGGGTCGGCCGGCGTCTTGGCCTCCAGCGCTTGGCTGGAGAAGGCGACCACGGTGAACACGCGGCTCTCGGGCCGCATCAGCTGGGCCGAGTTCTGCTTGATGAAGGCGTTCATCGCCGCATCCGTTGGCTGGGCCGGCGCGGGTACGGCGGTCGCCGGCAGAACGAAATAGTCGAAGGTGCGGCCCTCGCCGGCATAGGCGGCCTGCAGCGCGGAGAACAGCAGCGGGGCGCGGAGGCCCGCGGCGACGCCGGAGACGAACTGGGTCTGGGCCAGCTCGTCGTGCAGCACGCCTTCGAACTCCGCATCGGTCATGCCGATCTGGCGCACGAAGTCCTCGTAGGCCTGGCGGTCGAAGCGCCCCGATACAGCGTTGAAGAAGCGCGGCGCCTTGGCGATCTCGGCCACGATCTGCTTGTCGCCCGGGCGGATGCCGATTCGATCGATGTAGGCGGCGAGCGCCTCGTCGGCGGCGATGGCGTCGGCGACCTGGTGGTCAATGTTGTGGGAGACCGCGTCCTGCACGGAGACGGTCTGACCGGTCTGCTGGCCATACTGCTTCAGCTCGTCTTGGAACATCTGGCGGAAGCGGGCGGAGGTGACCGTGCGCAGGCCTGCGGTGATCACCGCGTCGCTGGCCACGCCGTTCCGGAACACGTCGCGAATGCCCCAGATGAGGAAGCTGCCCGCCAGCACCGCCAGCAGCAGCTTGGCGATGGGCGTTTTGGCGAACGAGCGGAACTGGGTGAGCATCGAGGACGGCAGCCTTTGGAAGAGCCGCTCCGCGCGCGGTCTCTAGGCGTGCGAAGCCCGCTCGCGACCGGACGGTCGCGAGGCGAGCCCGCCCTATAGGGGCCAAGCCGCACGCGCGGCAAGGGCGGGAGCGGGCGCCGCGTCAGCGTGACGTGGGCGTGATCGCTCTCGGCGGCCGAGTCTTCACAGTCCAGCCCGCTTGGCTTAGGCGCAGTCGTCGAGCATGAGGGGAGCGGACGACTTGGACCAAGCTGGGCGACTGGTCGCGGGCAACTGGAAAATGAACGGCGCCTCGAGCGCACTGCGCGAGGCGCACGCCCTGGCCGAGGCGCTGGCGAAGGCCCCGGTCGCCTGCCGCGTGGCCCTGTTCCCGCCCGCCTTGCTGATCCACCGGATGGCCGAGCAGGTGGAGGGTTCAGCCGTCCGGGTGGGCGCCCAGGACTGCCACCCCGAACCCGGCGTAGATTATAAAGGAGACGTCTTCGACGTTATGCTTCACGAGGCCGGCGCCCGGCTGGTGATCCTCGGCCACTCCGAGCGCCGCACCGGCTACCGCGAGAGCGACGCCGACGTGGCCGCCAAGGTGAAGGCGGCGCTCCGCGGCGGGCTGGAGCCCGTGGTCTGCGTCGGCGAGAGCCTGCAGCAGCGCGATGCCGGCGAGGCTCTGGACGTCGTGGCTCGACAGGTCCTGGGCTCGTTGCCGCACAGCCTGGACGGAAAGCCCTTCGCCATCGCCTACGAGCCGGTCTGGGCCATCGGCACTGGCCGCACGCCGACGGTGCAGCAGGTGGAGGCGGTGCACGGCCGCATCCACGAGCTTCTCGCCGAGCGCTTCTCCAACGCCGCCTCGGTCCCGGTGCTGTACGGCGGCTCGGTCAAGCCCTCCAACGCCGCGGAGCTGCTGCACGCCGCGGGCGTGGACGGGGCGCTGGTCGGCGGCGCTTCCCTCAAGGCCGCCGACTTCCTGCCGATCGTGCGGGCGGCTTGACCCCTCTCCCTCCCCCTCGAGGGGAGGGTCGGGGTGGGGGCGCCGCCCGCTACGCTAAAGTCTGTCGGTGACCGAAGGTGCGTTGGTGTCGGGAGCGCCTCTCGCGGCCGGCGACCGCAACCCCCACCCTCCTCTCAAGGGGGAGGGAGCAGGGCGCCTCACTTCCCGGCCTTCTCGAACGCCGCACTGATGATCAGGCGGGTGTCGTCGCCCACCAGCGGCACGTACTTGGTCACCCCGAAGTCGCTGCGCTTGATCACGCCGCTGACTTCGAAGCCCGTGGTGTAGGCGTGGTCCAGCGGGTTCACGCCGCCGCCGTTGAAGTGGGCGTGCAGCATCACCGGACGGGTCACCCCGTGCAGGGTCAGGTCGCCCGCAACGTCCGCCTCGCCCGGGCCGGTCGGCGTGATGCGGGTGGAGTGGAACACGGCGGTGGGGAAGCGGGTGGCGTCCAGCCAGTCGGGGCTGCGCAGTTCGCCGTCCAGCTTGGCGTTGGTGGTGGTGACCGCCGCGATCGGCACGGTGACATCCAGGCGGCTGGCGGCGGGGTGAGCGGGGTCCAGCGTCAGCTGGCCGGAGGCGCCGGGGAACTCGCCGTACCAGGTGGTGAAACCCATGTGCGAGACACTGAACATCACCCGCGTGTGGTTGGGCTCGATAGAATAGGCGCCGGGCTTCACCGCCGCGGGGTCGGGGCTGGCGGGACCTTGGGCGAGGGCCGGACCCGTCAGGGCGAGGGCGAGAACGGCCGACAAGGCGGCGTGGCGGCGTGACATAGAAGGTTTCCTGTATTGTGGGCGGCGACCGGTCGGACTCCGGCACGCCGGCGGTGTCTAGCAGCTGGAGCCGTATATGCAACGGTTGCGGTTGCGGTTACGGGCGGCCACGCCGGACTTGGTCTGGCGCGAGGAACGGGGCGGTGTTACAGGGCTGGATGATCAGACGCCGTGTCGTGCGCCGATCCGTCCCGCCGCCATCGAAGACTTGGTCCCGCCATGCTGCTCGGCTCATTGCTCGTATTGTTGGTGCTGGTGTGCATCGCGCTCGGCACGGTGATCCTGCTGCAGCGGTCGGAGGGTGGGGCGTTGGGCATGGGCGGCGGCCCGTCCGGCTTCATGACGGCGCGGGGCGCGGGCGACCTGCTGACCCGCACCACCGCGGTGCTGGCGGCGATCTTCTTCGGGCTCTGCCTCCTGCTGACGGTGCTGTCCGGGCGCATGCACGCCGGCGGCTCGGTGGTGGACCGGCTGAAGGTCGACAGCATGAACCCCAACGACCTGAACCGCGCCATGCGGCCGGCCGGCCCCGCAACCGCTCCGGCCGCGGCAGGTGGCAGCGCAGCGAACATCGGCGTGGTGACGCCTGCGCCGGGAGCGCCGGCGGCTCCCGCCCCTGGCGCGAGCTTCGAGGCCCCTCGGCCTGAGGTGCACACCGCCCCGGCCGTCAAACCG
>CAXUEN010000202.1:0-4896 GCA_964249945.1 uncultured Caulobacteraceae bacterium
CAGCGGTTCCTCCGTCAGTACGAGCTGATAGACAGGGTCAGGAGCTACGACCCCAACGCCGACGAGGCGCTGCTCAACCGGGCCTACGTCTACGCCATGCGGATGCATGGCGCCCAGCTCCGGGCCTCCGGCGATCCCTATTTCGCCCACCCCATCGAGGTGGCGGGCATCCTGACCGACTACCGCCTCGACACCGCCGCCATCGTCACCGCCCTTCTGCACGACGTGATCGAGGACACGGTCGCCACCCGCGCCGACATTGCGGAGAGGTTCGGCGACGAGGTGGGCGAGCTGGTGGAAGGCGTGACCAAGCTGTCCCGCCTGGAGATGGGCGGCGAGCACGCCCGCCAAGCGGAGAACCTACGCCGTTTCATCCTAGCCATCTCCAAGGATGTCCGGGTGCTGATGGTCAAGCTGGCCGACCGGCTGCACAACATGCGTACGCTGCACTACATCGCCAAGCCTGAGAAGCGCGAGCGCATCGCGCGGGAAACGCTCGACATCTATGCGCCGCTGGCCCGCGCCATCGGCGTGCACCGCATCTGCCAGGAGCTGGAGGAGCTGTCCTTCAAGCACCTGAACCCTACCGCCCGCGACGCCATCTTGCGGCGGCTGGAGACCATCCGCACCGAGCAGGGCGCAGCCGTCGCCGCCGCCTCAGGCGAGATCACCGCCCGGCTCGAGACCGCGGGCATCCCGGCTAGGGTGCACGGCCGCCAGAAATCGGCCTACTCGATTTGGCGCAAGCTGCAGCGGAAGTCGGTGGCCTTCTCCCAGCTCTCCGACATCTACGGCTTCCGCGTCATCGTGGACGAGGAGGCGGACTGCTACCGGGCGCTCGGTGTCATCCACAAGGCCTGGCCCTGCGTGCCCGAGCGGTTCAAGGACTACATCTCCACGCCCAAGCGCAACAACTACCGCTCGCTGCACACCACCGTAGTGGGGCCTCGCGGTATGCGCATCGAGCTGCAGATCCGCACCGAGGCCATGGACCGAGTGGCGGAGGAGGGCGTCGCCGCCCACTGGCGCTACAAGGGCCAGACCTACGGCTTCGACGCCCAGGCGGCGGGCGCGGCGGGCGGGCGCGACCCGCTGATCAACCTGCGCCAGCTGGTCCAGCTCATGGAGCACGGCGGCGACGCCGAGGAGATGGTCGAGCACGCCAAGCTCGAAATGTATCTGGACCAGGTTTTCGTCTTCACACCGAAGGGCCAGCTGATCAGCCTGCCGCGAGGCGCCATGCCGCTGGACTTCGCCTACGCCGTCCATACCGACGTGGGCGACACCGCGGTGGGCGTGAAGATCAACGGGGAGCTGCGCCCGCTCCGCACCGCCCTGGTCAACGGCGACGTGGTGGAGGTCGTACGCGGCCACAAGCCGTCCGCCCCCCCGAACTGGCGCTCCCTGACCGTCACCGGCCGCGCCCGTTCCGCCATCCGCCGCCATATCCGGCTGACGGAGCGGGAGGAGTTCGTGCGCCTCGGCCGCGTCGCGGTGGACCAGGTCTTCCTAAAGGCCGACCGCGATCGCGCAGGCGTGTCGCTGCGTCCGGCGCTAGACCGCTTCGCACAGGCTTCGGAGGAGGAGCTCTACGAGCAGGTCGGCCGCGGCCGGGTGTCGGCGACCGAGGTGCTGGAGAGCATGTTCCCCGGCCTGAAGCCGAGTGAGCTGTCCGCCGCCGCCGCCCGCACCCGCATCGAGGACGGTCGTACCGCCCGCCTCTACGTGCGCGGCGGCGGCCTGACGCCCGGCGTCTCGCTGCATTTCGCCGACTGCTGCAGCCCGGTGCCGGGTGATCGGATCGTCGGCATCCTCCAGCCTTCAGGTGAGGGCCTAGCCGTCCACACCATCGACTGCCCGCGCTTGGCGGAATACGAAGACCAGGACGACGTCTGGCGCGACCTGCACTGGACGTCCCAGGCGGAGGAGAACACCGTCTCGCGGGCCCGGCTGCTGGCCACGATCCGCAATGCGCCGGGCGTACTGGGCCAGGTCTGCACCCTGATCGGCGATGCGCGTGGCAACATCGTCAACATGCGCATGCACCACCGCCAGTCCGACTTCTTCGACGTCGACCTCGACATCGACGTCAGTGGGGCGAGGCACCTGACCAACATCGCCGCAGCGCTGCGAGCCTGCCCATCGGTTGAGACGGTCGACCGGATGAAGGGCTGAGGCCCAGGCCCTCAGCCTAGTTCAGGCGGCGCTTCCTCAGAAGCGCACTCCGGTCTGCGGACCGCACGCTGACGTCGAACATGTCGCCTTCGCGCGCCAGGGTCAGCGGCGCCTCGACGCCTGCAGGCCCCAGCGCCCACAGCGCCCTGTAGAAGGCGGCGAGGTCGTGGACGGGGCGATCCCCCAAGGCGAGGATGATGTCACCCCGGCGCAGCTCGGCCTTGGCCGCCGGGCCGCCAGGGGAGACGCCGAGCACCACCAGCTTGCCGTCCAGCGCTTGGGCGAACAGGCCGAGCCAGGGGCGCGGCGCGCCGTGCGTGCGCCCGCGAAGCAGGTCTTCGAACGCCGGCTCCAGCCGCTCGATGGGAACGCTCATGTTCAAGGCCGTTGTCCGTCCCTTTGAGCTCGGCTGCTCGACCCGCAGGGAGCCCAGGCCGACGAGATCGCCTTTCGGCCCGATCAGGGCCGCGCCGCTCCAGTGTGGGTGGGCCGGCGTGGTGAACAGAGCATCGTCCAATAGATATTCCCAGTAGCCGGCGAACGGCTCGCGGGTCACGAGCACACCCTGCGCCGCATGCGCCCGCCCGCCGCCCCCGGCGATCAGCAAGGGGCTGTCATTGGTCAGGCTCCGGGAATCGCCCGTCACTAGCGCGGGAAGGCCCAAGGGCTCCAACGCGTGCAGGAGGCCGAAGCCGCTGACGTGATCGACGCCCAGCACATGGGCCGGCACCCGGCGGCCGTCGACCGTGGTGAGGGTGACCTGCTCAGCCTCGGTGATGAGATAGCCGATGGTCAGCACCACGCCGTCCTCGCGCACGACCACACCGTTGCCGACGCGTTCCGTGCCGAGCACCGGCGCGGTGAAAGCGTCCTTGGGGACCTCGGCCTCCAGGGCGAGAACGGAGGAGAGGGTGCGGTCGAGGTCGAATGCGAAGCCGCCAGCCTTGGGCCGGTCCGCCTCTTCCACCTCGAAACCGCTGAAAAGAGAACTCACGCTATCGCTCCGCACTGAACACCTGCCCGAACGATGGATCTGGGGCGGCCCGGCCGTAGTGCAAGAACGTGGGGGCGTTCGGCCGATGGAGGCGAACCGCCCTTCACTAGGTCGTCAGGCGGCCAGTCGGACGCCAGCGGGAGCGTAATGTTCCGCCAACACGCCGGCGGCGTCGCTGCTGTCGGTGCGGACCTGGACACCCCAGAGGGTGTGACGCACTTCGAGGCTCGCAGGCGTCTTGGTCCTGCAAAGGGCGATCGCGGCGTGCGCAGCGTCCATGTCGACCATGTCAATGATCCAAGCGCCCATCAGGCAGGCGCTGTGGAATGACTCTTGCTGGTCCATCTGGGGCGCTCCACGCTACACAACAGTCACATATTAGCGAGTAAACCTGAACGGAAGCTGAGCGTCGCCGTGTGTTGGCGATAGTTAGCACCACGTTCACCAAAGTGACTCCAGGGTCACACCATGGCTGCTCGCATCCCTGATTTCGGCGACTCCGCGCCTCTGTTCGTCGCCCGTACCGACGAGGTGGACGCCTATAACATCGGCGTCGTGGCGGGTCGTTTCGTCGTCCTGATGATCTTCGGCAGCCTGGGGGTAGAGGCCTGCGCCCAGGCGCACGCCCAGGTGCTGGCGCGCCGCACCCTGTTCGACGATCGTCAAGCGCTGTTCTTCGGCGTCAGCGTGGACCCGGCCGACCACGCCTTGCGAGGTGTCCGCAACCTAGCGCCCGGCCTGCGCTACTTCCAGGATCATGATCTGGCCATCAGCCGATTGTACGGCCTGCTGCAGGGCGAGCAGCTCCGCCCTGCGGTCTTCCTGCTCGACCCCATGCTGCGGGTGATGGCAGCCGAACCTATAGAGGCGACCGTCGCCGTGCTCGACCGGCTCGAAGCGGCGCTGGCGGCGCAGCCGGCCGCGGAGGCTTCCTTCGCTCCCGTGCTGAGCCTGCCCCGCGTGTTGGAGCCGGCGCTCTGCGACCGGCTGATCGCCCACTACCGGCAGGTCGGCGGCGAGCCGTCGGGCTTCGCCGTGGAGGTGGAGGGGCGCACGGTCCAGCGGGTCCATCCCGGGCTCAAGCGCCGGCGCGACGTCTGGATTCGTGACGAGGCCCTGCGCAGCGAGGTGCGGCTGAAACTCGTCGAGCGCCTGTTCCCGATGATCGAGCGCGCCTGGGGCTGGCGCGCCACCGAGATCGAGCGCGACATCATCACCTGCTACGACAGCGCCGATCAGGGTTTCTTCAGCGCCCACCGAGACGACGCCACCGCCGGCACCGCCCACCGCCGGTTCGCCGTCACGGTGAACCTGAACGCGGACCGTTTCGAGGGCGGCGCCCTGCGCTTCCCCGAGTTCGGCCCGCGGCTCTACAAGCCGCCGACGGGCGGGGCGGTCGTGTTCGGCTGCAGCCTGCTGCACGAGGCGACGCCGGTCACGGCGGGGGTGCGCTACGCCCTGACGCCCTTCCTGTACGACGAGGTCGGGGCGCGCCTGCGGGCCCGCAACCTTCAGCAGGTGGGCGAGGCGGCCTGACGTGCGAGACGAAGGAACCCCGCGGAGGGGCTCCGCGGGGCTCTCGCTTACGTCTGGGACGGATCAGGAGGACGAACGTCCGGCCCAAACGGCAAGGTCGTCAGGCCTTGGGCCTGCGGCTAGGGGCTCAGTAGCAGGCCCGTACCCGCTGGTAGCCGCCCCAGTAGGGGTTCCAGCGCAGGCGCGTACCG
>CAXUEN010000203.1:0-4884 GCA_964249945.1 uncultured Caulobacteraceae bacterium
GCGCCCTGCTGCTCGGCGGGCGCCGTGGCGCGCTGCTCGGCCTCGGGCGGAGCCTCCGGGCCGCCCATGCGCATGGAGCGCCAGCCGCCAAACCGGTAATAGGCGATGGCCATGACTAAGGAGGCGCCGGAGCCCAGCGGATAGCTCCACCAGAGCGCCTCGGGCCCGAGCAGGCGCCCCAGGCCCACCGCCGCCCCTATGCGCACGGGGAACATGGCGATGGCCAGCATGACCAGCGGCGCGATGACCGAGCCGTTGGCCCGGACCACGCCGGTCAGCACCATGGTCGCCCCGAACAGGACGAAGCCCCAGCTGACCACTAGGTTGATGTGGCTGGCGATAGGGGTGGCCGGGCTGCCCGCCGGCAGGAAGATCGCCAGCGCCTGGCGGTCGGCCAGGCCCACCAGCACGATCAGGCCGCCGGTCAAGGCGAAATTGAACATCAGGCCGGAGCGGGTGATGCGCGCGATCCGGTCCCATCGGCCCGCCCCGATGTTCTGGGCCGCCATGGCCGAGACCGCCGAGCCGATGGCCATGGAGGGCATCTGGATATAGGTCCAAAGCTGCGACGCCACGCCATAGGCCGCCGTGGTGGCCAGCCCCCGGCGGTTGACCAGGCCGATCATGGTCAGGGCGGCCACCGACACCACCATCATCTGGAACGCCATGGGCAGGCCCTTGGACACGATGGTGCGTACGAGCGCGGGGTCTGGGCGCAGGTAGGTCAGCTCCCGCCCGCGCAGCCGCAGCGGCAGGTCGCGGGCGTAGACATAGGCGACCATGGCGGCCAGGCTGACATAGTTGGCGATGGCGGTGGCGGTGGCGGACCCGGCGATGCCCAGCGCCGGGATCGGGCCGAAGCCGCGGATGAAGACCGGGTTCAGGCCGCTGTCGAACAGCACGCTCAGCCCCATGAACCAGAGCGGGGTCAGCGAGTCGCCCGCGCCCCTGAGCCCCATCATCAGGATGACTAGCAGGAAGGCCGCGGGCATTGAGAGCAGGATCACCCGCAGGTAGGCCAGGGCCAGGGCCATGGCGGGCCCGGGCGTCGCCAGCAGCCGCAGCAGGGCCGGCGCGTAGATCCAGCCGAGCACCGCGGTGAGCAGGCCTATGCCCAGCACCAGCCCCACCGCGGCTCCCATGGCCCGGCGCGCGCCATCCAGGTTGCGGCGGCCCATGTTCTGGCCCACCAGGATGGTCGCGGCCATGCCGAAGCCGAACACGCCGGCCGACATCAGGAACATTACCAGGTTGCAGTTGGAGGTGGCGGCCAGGGCGCTCTCGCCTAGCAGGTGGCCGATCCAAATCGTGTTGATCGAGCCGTTCAGCGACTGCAGCACGCTGGAGGCCAAGGTCGGCAGGGTGAAGGCGATCATCGCCCGGCCGACCGAACCGGAGGTCAGGTCCCTGACCTTCCGCGGCGCCTTGGCGCCGGCCCGCCCGGCCGGTGTGTCCGCATCGATCATGCGCGGGCGGCCCTCATGCGGTCACAGCGTCCATCCGGCGAGGCGCAGGCCGGCCCTTGCCCCCTATATCGGCCGCCTTCGCCCCTGCCGCCAGTGCCGCCGGCCTCGCTCACATCCGGAACACGCCGAAGCGGGGCTCCGGAATGGGGGCGTTGAGGCTGGCGGCCAGCGCCAGGCCCAGCACGTCGCGGGTCTGGGCGGGGTCGATGATCCCGTCGTCCCACAGCCGCGCGGTGGCGAAGTAGGGGTCGCCCTCGGTCTCGTAGCGGTCGCGGATGGGCGCCTTGAAGGCGGCCTCTTCCTCCGCCGGCCACCGACCGCCCCTGGCCTCGATCCCGTCGCGGCGCAGGGTGGCCATGACGCTCGCGGCCTGCTCGCCGCCCATAACGCTGATCCGGCTGTTGGGCCAGCTCCACAGGAAGCGCGGCTGGTAGGCGCGCCCGCACATGCCGTAGTTGCCCGCCCCGAAGCTGCCGCCGATCAGCACGGTGAACTTGGGCACGTTGGCGGTGGCCACGGCGGTGACCATCTTGGCGCCATCCTTGGCGATGCCGCCGGCCTCGTAGCGGCCGCCCACCATGAAGCCCGAGATGTTCTGCAAGAAGACCAGCGGGATCGACCGCTGGCAGGCCAGCTCGACGAAGTGGGCCGCCTTCAGGGCGCTCTCGCTGAACAGCACCCCCTGGTTGGCGAGGATGGCTGTGGGACAGCCCCAGATGTGGGCGAAGCCGGTGACCAGGGTGGTCCCGTACAGCGCCTTGAACTCGTCGAACTCGCCTGCGTCCACGATCCGCGCGATCACCTCGCGCACGTCGTAGGGGGTGCGCAGGTCCGGGGGGACGACGCCGTAGAGCTCCGCCGGGTCGAAGGCCGGCGGGCGAGGCGCGCGGCGGTTGACCGGGGCCGTGGTCACGGGGCCGAGCCGGGCCACGATGGAGCGCACGACCTGCAAGGCGTGGTCGTCGTCCACCGCCACGTGGTCCACCACGCCGGAGCGCCGGCCGTGGGTATCGGCGCCGCCTAGTTCGGTGGCGCTGATGACCTCGCCCGTGGCGGCCTTCACCAAGGGCGGTCCGGCCAGGAAGATGGCGCCCTGGCTCTCGTCGCCCCGCCCGCGCACGATCACCGTCTCGTCGCTCATGGCCGGCACGTAGGCGCCGCCGGCGGTGGACAGGCCCATGACGCAGGCGATCTGGGCGATGCCGCGGGCGCTCATGTTGGCCTGGTTGTAGAAGATGCGGCCGAAGTGCTCGCGGTCGGGGAAGACCTCGGCCTGGTGCGGCAGGTTCGCCCCGCCGCTGTCCACCAGGTAAACGCACGGCAGCCGGTTCTCGAGCGCGATCTCTTGGGCGCGCAGGTGCTTCTTCACCGTCATGGGAAAGTAGACCCCGCCCTTGACCGTGGCGTCGTTGGCCACGATCATCACCTCGCGCCCCGACACCCGGCCGATCCCGATGATGAGGCCCGCACCCGGCGCCTCGCCGTCGTACAGGCTCCAGCCCGCGAGCGGCGCCACCTCCAGGAAGGGCGCGCCGGGGTCGAGCAGCCGCGCGATGCGCTCGCGGGCCAGGAGCTTGCCGCGGGCGGTGTGGCGGATGCGGATGGCCTCGGGCCCGCCCAGCCCGGCCTCAGCCGTCCGCTCGCGCAGCTGGGCCACCAGGGTGCGGTTGTGCGTGGCATTGGCCTGGAAGGTGTTGGACGTGGGGCTGAGCTTTGAGAGGAGCTTGGGCATTATTTTTCTCCCCTCTCGTTCCGCTCATCCCGGCGACTGCCGGGACCCAGATTGTAAGGTCGAGCCAGCGGCCTATGCCGGAGCTTGCTACTCGCTCCGGGCAGGTCAGAAGGCGGTGTCCTACGATTTGGGTCCCGGCATTCGCCGGGATGAGCAGGAAGGAAAAAGGTTCTCACCCCTGCACCACCAGGGCTGGCTGGCCCACCAGCTCGCGCCCGATCAGGAAGCGCCGGATTTCATTGGTGCCCGCGCCGATGTCGTAGAGCTTGGCGTCCCGGGCGAAGCGCTCGACGGGGAAATCCCTCAGATAGCCCGCCCCGCCCAGCGCCTGGATCGCCTCCAGGGACGTCTTCACCGCGTTCTCGCTGGCCAGCAGGATGGCGCCGGCCGCGTCGAAGCGGGTGGTCTTGCCCGCATCGCACGCCCGCGCCACTGCGTAGACGTAAGCGCGGGCCGAGTTCAGCGCCACGTACATGTCGGCCACCTTGGCCTGCATCAGCTGGAAGTGACCGATGGCGCGGCCGAACTGCTTCCGCTCGCGCAAATAGGGCAGCACTACGTCCAGGCAGGCCTGCATGATCCCAAGCGGCCCCGCCGCCAGCACCGCGCGCTCGTAGTCCAGCCCGCTCATCAGCACGCCCGCGCCCTTGTTCAGCGGACCCATGACGTTGTCGGCCGGGACCTCGCAGTCCTCGAACACCAGCTCGCCGGTGTCGGAGCCGCGCATGCCCATCTTGTCCAGCTTGCGGCTGACCCGGAAACCCTTGAACCCGCGCTCAATCAAGAAGGCCGTGACGCCCTTCGACCCCGCCGCCGGATCGGTCTTGGCGTAGACCACCAGGGTGTCGGCCTCTGGCGCGTTGGTGATCCAGAACTTGGTCCCGTTCAGCACGTAGGCGTCGCCGCGCCTATCGGCCCGCAGCTTCATGGAGATCACGTCGGAGCCGGCCTCCGCCTCGCTCATGGCCAGGGCGCCCACGTGCTCGCCGCTGATCAGGGGTGGCAGGTAGCGGCGCTTCTGCTCAGGGCTGCCCCACCGCCGGATCTGGTTCACGCAAAGGTTGGAGTGAGCGCCGTAGCTGAGGCCTATGGAGGCGGACGCGCGGCTGACCTCCTCCATGGCCACCACGTGCTCGAGGTAGCCCAGCCCCAGGCCGCCGAAATCCTCCTCCACCGTGATCCCGTGCAGGCCCAGCTCGCCCATCTGCGGCCACAGCTCGCGCGGGAAGAGGTTGCTCGCGTCGATCTCGGCCGCCCGCGGCGCGATCACGTCCGCGGCGAAGCGCGCGGTCGTCTCGCGGATCGCGTCCGCCGTCTCGCCAAGGCCGAAATCGAAATGGGGGGAGGACATCCTGCGAGACGCTTTCCAGAGGGCTTGCCGGGGCGCGTGGACCGCGGCGCGGACCCACCCTCCCTGAGCGCATCTATAGTCGCCACCGGTCGCGGCGCCACTCCCTCCCGCGCCGTGCGTGAACCTTGAGGGCTCGGCGCAGCTTGTGGGAGGCCGGGCCGGCGCGCGAGCCTGCAGGACCCATGGACATGCTGCAGCTCTTCATCCCGTTCATCGCCGTGGTGCTGGTGGGTCTGGGGATCGCCATCGAGACGCCGACCAACGCCCTGCTCGGCAAGACCTCGGGCTCGGCGCTCTGGGCCTCGCTGGTCTCCTTCGTGGTGGGCACGCTGATC
>CAXUEN010000204.1:0-4882 GCA_964249945.1 uncultured Caulobacteraceae bacterium
TCAAGCGGGTGATCGCCTATTCGACCTGCTCCCAGCTCGGCTACATGTTCTTCGCCGCGGGCCTGGGCGTCTACCAGGCCGCCATGTTCCACCTGTTCACCCACGCCTTCTTCAAGGCGCTGCTGTTCCTGGGCGCAGGCTCGGTGATCCACGGCATGCATCACGAGCAGGACATGCGGCGCATGGGCCAGCTGACCCGCTACCTGCCGGTGACCTTCGGGGTGATGATCGTCGGCACCATCGCCATCACCGGCCTCGGCATCCCGGGCTTCGACGTGGGCTTTGCGGGCTTCTACTCCAAGGACGCCATCATCAACGCGGCGTTCGTCGCCGGCGGCGACCACCGGGCCTACGGCTATTTCGCCTACATCATCGGCACCCTGGTGGCGGGGCTGACCTCCTTCTACTCCTGGCGGCTGGCCTTCATGACGTTTTGGGGCACGGCCAAGTGGTCGACCGCGGACGCCCACGGTGACAGCCCGCACGGCGCCGCGGTCGCCCACCCCGACACTGATCACGCCTCCTCCGCCCAGATCGAGACCCACTCCGAACCGAACCCGCGCACCGACGACGGACACCATGGCCACGGCGCCTTCAAGCCGCACGAGAGCCCCTGGGTCATGCTGGTCCCGCTGCTGGCGCTGTCGGTGGGCGCGATCTTCTCAGGCGGGATGTTCGACCGCATGTTCATCGGCGAGGGCCGCGACGCCTTCTGGCGCGGCGCCATCTTCACCTCGGCGCATAATACCACGCTCGCCCACATCGACGCCCTGCCCGTCTGGGCCGCCCAGGCGCCGCTGGTGCTGTCGGTCATCGGGCTGGCGGTTGCGGCCTACTACTACCTGCTGCACCCGGCCTATGCGAAGGCGATCGCCGACAACAACGGCATCCTGTATCGCTTCGTCTACAACAAGTGGTACGTGGACGAGATCTACCAGGCGACCTTCGTCAAGGCCGCCCGGGGGTTCGGCGACTTCTTGTGGCACACGGGAGACCAGAAGATCATCGACGGCGGCGGCCCCAATGGGGTGGCCTGGCTGTCGGCGCGGGCGGGGCGCGGCTTGGCGGTGCTGCAGAGCGGGTATCTGTATCACTACGCCTTCGTGATGCTGCTCGGGGTGGCGGGTCTGCTGACCTATGCGCTCCTGGCGTGGAAGCACTGAGGGGGCGGACATCATGACCGGCATCCTCTCCCTCACCACCTTTGCGCCGCTCATCGGCGCGCTGCTGATCCTGGCGTTCAAGCAGTTCGCGCCCGCCTCCGACGTGGCGCGCAACGCCCGCTGGATCGCGCTGCTCACCACGCTGGTGACGCTCGCTTTGTCCATCCTGGTGGTGGCGGGCTTCGACACCTCTCAACCCGGGATGCAGTTCAGCGAGAACCTGCCCTGGTTCGGGGGGATCAGCTACCGCATGGGCGTGGACGGAATCAGCGTCCTGCTGGTGCTGCTCACCGCCTTCCTGATGCCGCTGTCCATCGTCGCCAGCTGGGCGCCGATCAAGGAGCGGGTGGCGGAGTACATGATCGCCTTCCTGGTGCTGGAGACCCTGATGATCGGGGCCTTCCTGGCCATGGACCTGATCGTCTTCTATATCTTCTTCGAGGGCACCCTGGTGCCGATGTTCCTGATCATCGGCATCTGGGGCGGCAAGAACCGGGTCTACGCCGCCTACAAGTTCTTCCTCTACACCCTGGCCGGATCGGTCCTGATGCTGGCCGCCATCCTGACCATGGCCGGGATCGCCGGCACCACCTCCATCCCCGAGCTGATGGCCTACCATTTCGCACCCGGCGTGCAGATCTGGCTGTGGCTGGCCTTCTTCGCCTCGTTCGCGGTGAAGATGCCCATGTGGCCGGTGCACACCTGGCTGCCCGACGCCCACGTGGAGGCGCCGACCGCCGGCTCGGTGATCCTGGCCGGGGTGCTGCTGAAGCTCGGCGGCTACGGGTTCCTGCGTTTCAGCCTGCCGATGTTCCCCTACGCCAGCGCCTACTTCACGCCCCTGGTGTTCGCGCTGTCGGTCATCGCCATCATCTACACTTCGCTGGTCGCCTTCCGGCAGACCGACATGAAGAAGCTGATCGCCTATTCCTCGGTGGCGCACATGGGGTTCGTGACCATGGGCATCTTCTCCGGCAACATCCAGGGCATCCAGGGCGCTCTGTTCCAGATGCTGAGCCACGGGGTGATCTCGGGCGCGCTGTTCCTATGCGTGGGCGTGGTCTACGACCGGATGCACACCCGCGAGATCGCCTTCTACGGTGGGCTGGTGAACCGCATGCCGTGGTATGCGGCGACTTTCATGCTGTTCACCATGGGCAATGTGGGCCTGCCGGGCACGAGCGGGTTCGTCGGCGAGTTCCTGACCATGACCGGCGCCTATGGCGTCTCCACCACCACGGCGCTGTTCGCCGCCACCGGCGTGATCCTGTCAGCGGTCTATGCGCTCACGCTCTACCGGCGCGTGGTGTTCGGGGAGATGGTCAACCCCAAGCTCGCCGCCATCACCGACCTGGACTGGCGGGAGGTGGCGACCTTTGCGCCCCTGATCGCCGGCGCCTTGATCCTGGGCGTCTATCCGCACCTGGTGACCGACGTGACGGCCTCGTCCGTCAACCGGCTGATCGACCTGTGGCGCGCCGGCGCGCCCGGGTGAGGACCTGATTCGATGAGTTTCGCCCAATGACCTTTTCCGGCGCGCTGTCGATCGCGCTCCCCGAACTGATCCTGTCGGTCGGCGTGCTGGTGCTGCTGGTCGTGGGCGCCTTCGTCGGCGACAAGGGCACGCGCCCCGTGGCGCTCGGCGCCGGCTTGGTGCTGGTCGCCTCTGCTGGCGCGGCTTGCTTCGGCCCCCAGGGCGCGGCCTTCAACAACGGCTTCGTGGAGGACCAGGCGGCGGTCTTCGCCAAGGTGGTGATCTACCTGGTCAGCGCGGTCGGCCTGATCATCGCCGAGCCCTGGCTGAAGCGGATCAACGGCTCGCGCTTCGAGTACCCAATCCTGGTCCTGCTGGCGGCGCTCGGCATGGGCATGATGGTCTCGGCCGGCAACCTGATCTCGCTCTACATCGGGGTGGAGCTGCAATCGCTGGCCCTCTACGTGCTGGCCGCCTTCCGCCGCGACGACCCCCGCGCGTCGGAGGCCGGTCTGAAGTACTTCATCCTGGGCGCCCTCTCGTCGGGCATCCTGCTGTACGGCGCGAGCCTGATCTACGGCTTCGCCGGCTCCACCCGCTTCACCGACATCGCCGCCGCCGTGCAGAGCGGGGCCGGCACGGGCCTGATCTTCGGCCTGGTGTTCCTGATCTGCGGCATCGCCTTCAAGGTCTCAGCCGCGCCCTTCCACATGTGGACGCCCGACGTCTACGAGGGCGCGCCGACCGCCGTCGTCGCCTTCCTGACCGCAGCCCCCAAGCTCGCCGGCATGGTGCTGTTCGCCCGCGCGCTCGCCAACGGCTTCCCGGGCGCCGTGGAGCAGTGGCGCCAGGTGCTGATTGCCATCGCCCTGATCTCCATGCTCTGGGGCGCCTTCGCCGGGCTGGCGCAGAAGAACCTGAAGCGGCTGTGGGCCTATTCGTCGATCGCCAACGTCGGCTACGCCCTGGTGGGGCTGGCGGCGGGAACGCAGGAGGGCGTCCAGGCCATGCTGGTCTTCATGACGCTCTACATCATCGACGTGACCGGCTTCTTCGCCTGCCTGGTGGCGCTGTCCCGCGACGGCCGGCCCATGGAGACTTTCGAGGACATGGCCGGCCTGTTCAAGGAGCGGCCGGGGGTCGCCGCGGCCATGACCATCTTCTCCCTGTCGGCCCTTGGCATGCCGCCCTTCAGCGGCTTCTGGGGCAAGGTCTATGTGTTTAAGGCGGCGGCGGCGGCCAACCTGCAGTGGCTGGCGGCGCTGGGCCTGCTGTCGAGCGTCGTGGCGGCCTTCTATTATCTGCGCCTGATCAAGACCATGTGGTTCGACCCGACGCGCGGGACCACCGACGCCTCGCCTCTGGACGCGCGGGGGGTGGCCTTCGTGGCGGCGGCCTTCTCCTTCCCTGTCGTGATGCCGGCGCTGGCCCTGATCGATCCGTTGTCCAAGGCCGCGGCTTCCGCCTTCGGGCTGAACTGAGCCGATGACGGTCCGTCGATGACGGCGACTTCGCTCGGGGTGGAAGTGCTCCGCCTCGAGACGGTGGACTCCACCAATGCCGAGGCCCGCCGCCGCGCCGAAGCGGGCGAGACGGGACCACTCTGGATCACCGCGCGGCGCCAGACCGCCGGCCGGGGTCGCCGCGGCCGCGCCTGGGAGACCGGCGTCGGCAATCTCGCCGCCACCCTGCTGACCACGACGGCCAAGCCGCCGGCCGAAGCCGCCGAGATCGCCTTCGTCGCCGCCTTAGCGGTGGCGGACTTGGCGTTGGCGCAGCTTCCGGAGGCCCTGGTGCGGCTGAAATGGCCGAACGACGTGCTGGTGGACGGGCGAAAGGTCTCTGGCGTGCTGATCGAGTCCGGCATGCGTGCCGACGGCCGGCTGTGGCTGGCGGTCGGTGTCGGCGTGAACCTGAAGAGCGCGCCAGTGGCGGCCGACCGACCTGCCACCACCCTGGCCGACCACCTGCGCGCCGACGTGTCCGCGCCCCTGACACCCGACGCCGCCCTCGATCTCCTGGCCAGGGCGTTCGACCAGCGCGTGACCACCTGGGAGACCTACGGCTTCCAGCCGATCCGCACCACCTGGACCGCTCGCGCCGACCTTGGCCGAACCTGCCAGGTGCGGCTAGATCAGGAGACGCTGGAAGGCGTGGCTGAGGCGCTGGAGCCGGACGGAGCGCTGAAGCTGAGGCTGGCGGACGGCGGCGTTCGGCGCATCACCGCCGGCGACGTCTTCTTCCC
>CAXUEN010000205.1:0-4874 GCA_964249945.1 uncultured Caulobacteraceae bacterium
GGGAGGGCTCATCGGGGTCGCTTCACTCGCCGCAACGCCACCAGCGTCGCTATTGTGAGCGCGAGCGCCGCCAGGGCGTTCCATCCGGCCATGGAGACGCCGAACAGCCGCCAGGCGGCCTGGTCGCAGCGCACCATGTGGTATTTGGCGCCGCTGACCAGGGCTGACATCTGCGCCGCCGTCACCGCCGCATGGCCGCCGGTGCAGGCCACCGGCCCCGGCCACCATTTCCATTCCACCCCGGCGTGGTAGGCGGCCATCGCTGTCTCCACCGCGAACACGAGCGCCACCAGCCCCAGCAGCAGCCGGGACAGCGAAACCCGCCAGCGCGCCAAGCCATAGCCGATCAGGCCGGCGAAGAGGTCGGTCCAATAGCCGTCCCGCTGCGCCAGGCACAGCTCGCAGGGCGCCAGGTGGTCGAAGATCTCGAAGGCGTGGGCGATGACCAGCATGAGGCCCGAAAGCCCGGCCGCCCACAGCAGCCAGAGGGGTGCGGTCTGCTTGACCAGCTTGTAGCGAGATTGCCATGCCATGGGCCGCTCTTAAGCGCGCGACTGCGGCGGCGAAAGGGCGGCCGTCACGGACGCCCTGCATCGTCTCGCCATGGGTCAGCCGATCAGCTTGACCGCCGCCAGGGCCACCACCACCGCCAGCAACGCCGCGCCCAGCACCAGGCCCAGGTGCTTGTCGACCAGCCCCTTGGCGGCCGGGTGCTGCAGCAGCGCCGCCTCCAGGTAGAAGCGCGCCCCCCGGGTGACGGCCGAGGCTGCGATGAACACGCCGAGGTTGAAGTGCGCGAGCCCCGAGGCGATGGTCACCAGCTTGTAGGGGATCGGCGTCAGCCCCTTGATCAGGATCACCCAGACTCCGAAGCGCGCATACCAGGCCTGAAAGCTGGCCAACCCTCCGGCATGGCCCATCAGCGCCAGCAGCTTCAGTCCGAAGGGCGCCAGGTAGAAGCCGATGGCGTAGCCGAACAGGCCGCCGATCACCGAGCCCACCGTGCAAACCAGGGCGTACAGCCAGGCGCGCTCACGCCGCGCCAGCACCATGGGCGCCAGCAGGACGTCGGGCGGGATCGGCAGGAAGGAGCTCTCCGCGAACGACACCGCCGCCAGCACCGGCACCGCCCATGGGCCGCTCGCCAGCGACAGCAGGCGGTCGTAGAGGGCGCGGAGCGTCGAAGGGCGTTGGCCAGGGAGGGTCGCGGCGACTCGCATGTGACGCTGCTAACAGGGATTACCGCCGGCCACGAGGGCCACCCTCGCCGCAGCGCCCGCCGGCGCCCACATGGCCCTCATGCCCGACACCTTCCCACCCGATCCCGACCTGGACGCCGCCGCCGAGGACGAGCTGACCCGCGCCCTCACCCTCAGCTGGGCGGAGCTGGCGCGCGTGACGCCCTGGGGCGACACCTTCGAGGGCTTCTCGCCGGCCAACCGGCCGGTGCTGATGGAGCGGAACTACTTCTGGGCGGACGCGCCTCAGGGCGACATCCTGTGCGAAGTTTCGGTCTATCCGAATGCGGCGCTCTACGACCATGCCGCGCGCCGCTCGGCGCGGGTGTCGCGGCCGCGGTGACATGGACGACAGCGCATCGGTCGGCGCCCTGATCGCAGGCGAAGGGCTGCCGGAAGACTTTCGCTTGACGGTGGACCAGGTGCTGCGCCCCCTCGCCCGCCGGATCGCCACGGACCACGCCCGGCTCGGCCGCCCCACGACAGCGGGCCTCTGCGGCAGCCAGGGCAGCGGCAAGTCCACCTTCGCCCTGTTCCTGTCGACCCTGTTGGAGGGGACGGGACTGAGCACCGCGGTCCTGTCGCTGGACGACCTCTATTTCACCTCCGCCGAACGGCGCCGCCTCGCCGGCGCGCGCCACCGCCTGTTCGCCACGCGGGGACCGCCCGGCACCCACGACGTGGCGCTGGGCCTGAGCACGCTTGAGGCGCTGACCTCGAGCCGGCCCGGGCGGCTGGCGCTACCGCGCTTCGACAAGGCGCTGGACAGCCGCGCCGACGCCGTCTGCTGGCCGAGCGTGCGGACCCCGGTGGACGTAGTCCTGTTTGAGGGCTGGTTCGTAGGCGCCCGTCCCCAGCCGGGGGCGGAGCTGGGCCCTCCGATCAATGCGCTCGAGCGCGAGGAGGACCTGGACGGCGCGTGGCGAGGGGAGATTAACCGCGCCCTGGGCGAGGACTACCAAGCCCTGTTCAGCCGGCTGGACCTGCTGGTGCTATTGCAGGCGCCGGGCTTCGAGCACGTCCAGACCTGGCGCGGGCTGCAGGAAGGCAAGCTGGCCAGGCGCCTGGCGGAGGAGGGTCGGGACGGCGCGATCATGGACGAAGCCGCCGTGGCCCGCTTCGTCATGCACTACGAGCGGCTGACCCGCTGGATCCTGCGGGAGATGCCGGAGCGGGCGGACGTGGTGGTCAGGCTCGGCCCCGACCACCAAGTAGTCGAGATGCGCGGCGCCTGAGACCCGCGCGGCATCGGCTTCCGCCGCCTGGTCGCCGCCACCTTAGGCGGCGATCATCCGTTCTACCTCGGCCACGATCTCGCGCAGGTGGACGGGCTTGGCGAGGATCTTGGCGCCCTCGGGCGCGCGGGCGCCGGCGGAGAGCGCCACCGCGGCGAAGCCAGTGATGAACATGATGCGCTGGCCGGGCTCGCGCGCCGCCGCCTCACGCGCCACCTCGATGCCGTCCACGCCCGGCATGACGATGTCGGTGAGCAGCAGGTCGAACGGGCCCTCGTCCAGGGCCTCCAGCGCCGCCTCGCCGTCCGGACAGGACACGACCTCGTAGCCGGCGCGCTCCAGCGCCTTGGCAAGGAAGCGGCGCAGCGAATCGTCGTCTTCGGCGAGGAGGATCTTCCGCATGCGTCCAAACTCCTCAGGGTCTCCACTGCTTAGCGCCAGGAGGTGAACGGCCGATAAATCGCCGTCGCCGAGCACAGCGATTGACCACCCGGGCGCCGGCCCAATAATGCCGCGAGATGGACGATCTCGACCTGCCCTGCCCGCCGCCCGTCGTTCTGGCGGACCCGGCGTTCGAGCTGCGCCGCCCGAAAGGCGGTGCGGTCCCGCTGGTCTTCGCCTCGCCCCATTCAGGACGCGTCTACCCCGCCGACCTGATGGCCGCCTCGGTGCTGGGCGCGCAGGCGATCCGGCGTTCGGAGGATGCGCTGGTGGACCTGCTGCTTGAGGGCGCGGACAGCTCGGGCGTCAGCGTGATGACCGCGCGCTTCGCCCGGGCCTATCTGGACGTGAACCGGGAGCCCTACGAACTCGACCCCGCCATGTTCGAGGACGAGCTGCCGGCCTTCGCGCGCGTTCGCACGGCCAAGGTGGCCGCGGGCCTGGGCGCCATCGCCCGGGTGGTGGCCGAAGGCCAGGAGATCTACGGCCGCAAGCTCTCCTTCACCGAGGCCTGCGGTCGGATCGAGGCGGTGCACAAGCCCTACCATGCCGCGCTCCAGGCCCTGCTGCACGAGGTGCGGCGGGCGTTCGGGCGCGTGGCGCTGGTGGACTGGCATTCCATGCCGTCCGCGGCGGGGCGCGGCGGCAGCCAGGCGCGGACGGCGGACTTCGTGCTGGGCGACCGCTTCGGCGCCTCCTGCGCTGCGGCCCTTACCGCCCTGGTGGAGCGCGAACTGCGCGCCATGGGCTACGAGGTGGCCCGCAACGCCCCCTATGCCGGCGGCTACACCACCGAACTCTATGGCGACCCCGCGAGCGCCCTCCACGTGCTGCAGGTCGAGATCAACCGCGCCCTCTACCTGGACGAGGCGGCGGTCCGGCCCGGGCCGGGCTTTGCGCGGCTGCGCGCCGACCTTCAGAAACTCACCGTCGTGCTCGCGGAGCGCTGGCGGGAGGTGATCTGACCCTCTCCCCTCAAGAGAAAGGGGGTCGATTCTACTTCGGCGGACCGCCGGTGGGCGTGCTGGTGATCCGGTTGGGCTGGGCGGCGGCGCCGGTGCTCGGCGTCTGGCCCGAGGGATTGGTGGTCTGAGCGTTGGCGGGAGCCGCGCCGTTCACCGCGGTGGGCTTGGCGCCGCTGGTGGCGTCGGAGGTGGTCGGCACGCCGGAGCCTGGGGTGGAGGCCGGAGCGGTGGGCGCGCCGGTCGCGGCGGAAGCCTTGGCGGCGCCGGCGGCCTTGGCATCGGCGGCGGGGATCGGCACGGGACTGGAACTCTGCTGGCGCAGCCAAGCGATCAGGTTGATCCGGTCCTCGCGCTGCTTCAGGCCCACGAAGCTCATCTTGGTGCCGTCGATGTAGGCCTGCGGCCCCTTGAGGAAGGCGTAGATGTGGGTGTAGTCCCACACCGGCGTCTTGGCGCCGAAGTCGACCATGGCGGAGGAATAGGCGAAGCCCGAATGGGTGCCGGGCTTCCTGCCGATCACGCCCCACAGGTTCGGGCCGGTCTGGTTGGGGCCGCCGTTGTCGAGGTTGTGGCAGGCCTTGCACTTGTTGGAGATGGTCGCGCCGGCAGCCACGTCGGCGGTGGGCAGCACCGTGCCCCAATCGGGCATGACGTCGGCCACGGGCGCGTCGCTGGAACTGGTCTCCTGGATGGCGATCTTGTCGCCCGCGACCTTGGGCGCGCTGGTGGCGAACATCATTTCTGAGACCTGGCGGAGGCCGAAGACCAGGAGCAGCACGCCGAGCAGGGCGCCGAAGATCTTGTTCCAGAAAAGCTCGTCTCTCATATCCGCCCTTGAGATCCCGGCGCAGCCCATCCCCGGCGTGAATGGGACTCCCGCGCCAGCGCCTTGCGTACGCGACCGGCGCCCGAGCGCACCCTGCGGCCTTGTCGAGCCGTCTCATACACGCTAGCGCCGAGGGTGCAAACGGGTTGAAAGACAAGGCTTGGCGCTC
>CAXUEN010000206.1:0-4872 GCA_964249945.1 uncultured Caulobacteraceae bacterium
TGCTGCAGCTTCTCCAGGGGCGGTGGCAGGGCGAGGGAGAGGGCGGCCACGGCGACCTCTGCCGCCAGCAGGGCGCAGCAGGCGAGGGCGAGGGGGCCTGCCGTGGAGCGCCGTCGCTTTTCTCCCCTCCCTTCAAGGGGGAGGGAGACAGGTGCGACGGTTCTCAAGCGCGGCCGATCACCGGCCAGCGGCGATCTTCACCCGCCGCGCCGCGGTGTGGGCGACGACGGCGGGGCGGTACATGTCGCCGGCCGAGGCGCCCGGCAGGAAGAAGTCGCCGGGCGTCACGGCGCGGGCGACGTAGGCCAACGCAAAAGCCTTGTTCCCCGGCAGGGTGAGGGCGGCGATGTAGCGGTCGTCGTGCTTCTCCTGCACCGAAGCCTTGCTGAGCTGGCCCAGAAAAGCGAAGGGCCCTCGGACCTTGCCGGCCTCGCCGGGGCCTGAGGGGGTGTCGCCGATCTCGCCGGCGGCGTCGGCGGGCGCGACGGTGGCGTCGATCTCGAAGCCGGCGGGCAGGGCGTCGTCCACCACCGTCATCATGGCGCGACCCTGCTGGGATGAGCCCTTCAGCAGCACGATGACACGCTCGCCCTGGGTGAGGGTGGCGGGGTCCACCGGCTGGCCGTCCAGGGTGAAGAAGGTTTTCTCTAGGGTCAGGCCGCGGGCGTCGGCGCCCGGAGCCGACAGGGGAAGGCCGTGCACCGTCACCATCCGCCACAGGGCGCCGCGGCCGGCGTTGGCGAAGCGGGCGTCCGTCAGGCGGCCCACGGCCCAGCGGGCGCCGCCGAGGGCGCGGACGCCGGTGGCGGTTACGTTGACCGGGCCCGAGGCGGCCAGCATGGCGTGGGCGGCCTTGAGCAGCTCCGCCTGTTCCTGGGTGTTCAGGTCGTCGGGCGACTTCACCGTGTCTTCCAGGCGGCCCTGCAAGCTGCGGGCGATCCCCGTCTCGCCAGCCTCGTAGGCCAGGGCGATCACCCCGGCGAGGTCGCGGAGCGGGCTCTGGTACCAGTCGCCGGGCTCCTTGTAGCCGAGCGCGCGCACGGCCTGCACGAAGCTGTCGTGGGCGCGGCCGCGGTCGCCCATCATGGTCAGGCCGGCGCCCACCTGGGCGCGGGCCAGGGGCGAGGGCTCGTCGGCGAACTGCACGTCGTGGAACCAGCGCAGGCGGGGCAGGTCGCCCTGGTGCGCCTCGGTCAGGTCGTACAGGGCGTAGGCGGCGGCGCGGGAGCGCAGGCGCTTGGTGAGGTCCTTGGCGTCGGGTCCCCAGAAGCTCTGGTATTCCCGGTGGTAGTCGATCGTCGGCGAGCTGTCGGGCTGGGCGATCAGGTGCATGCCGTGCAGCGCCCGCTGCATCGCCTCGGGTGGGACGGCGGCGCCTTGGCGCTGGGCCTGGAGCAGGAAGTCGACCGTGTAGGCGCCGAGCCAGGCGTCGGCCTCGCCGTCGCCCGGCGTCCACAGGCCGAATGCGCCGTCCATGCCCTCGCGGTCGAGCAGCTTGACCACCGCGTCGGTCAGGGCGGCAGGCGTGCGGTTTAGCTTCGCCGAACTTGAGACCTGCTGGGCGTAGAGCAGGGGATAGGCCACCGAGACGATCTGCTCGGTACAGCCGTAGGGGTAGCGCTGCAGCGCCTCCGCGATCGGCGCGGGGTCGAAGCCCCGGAACGGCGAGTAGGACACCGTCATCGACACGCCGCCGGGTGACAGGCCGCGCAGCAGGTCTGGCGTGGGCGCGAAGGCCTCGCCGGGGCGCTGCAGGGCGAAGCTGTCGCGAGTGATCGCGCCCCAGCCCATGCGGGTCTGCAGCGGATAGCGGGTGGTGGTGGAGAAGCCCGGGCCGTCCACCTTCAGCACCACCGCGCCCACACCCGGCCGGTCGGGCGCTGTGAGCGAGGGGTGGTCCAGCACGCGCTGGCCGAGGATCAGCTGATAGAGATGCCGGAAGGGCGCCAGCAGACCGCCCTGGCCGAACACCTGGGCCAGGTAGGCGCCGACCCGTCCCTCCACGTTGTGCAGCTCCAGCCCGATGTCGGCGCGGTCGCCGGGGCTAAGGAAGCGGGGCAGGTCGAGCTCGGCCACCACGGGCTCGCGCACTAGCACCGACTGCTGGCCTGAGCCCACCGCCGTGTCGGTCCAGGCCACAGCCATCAGGCGCAGCTGGCCGTTGTAGTCCCCAGGGGGCAGGTGAACGATGACGCGACCGCCTGGGCCGGTCTCCACCACGCCGGACCACAGGGCGACAGTCTTGATCGGCGTGGCGGACAGGCCCGCGCCGCCCACCTCGTCGCTCGCGTCGCCGCCGTAGTTCAGGGCGGCAGGCGCGCCAAGGTTGGGGTTCAGCAGGCGGCCGTAGTCGTCGCGGTAGTCCACGCTCAGCGCCCGCTTGCCGAAGTACCACTTCACCGGATCGGGCGTCGCCATGTGGGTCAGGTGCAGGATGCCTTCGTCCACCGCGGCGATCGTCACGTGGGCGTGGCCGCCGAAAGGCAGGCCGTGCACCTGCACCGGCACATCGATGGGCGTGTGGGAGGCGAGCTTGGCGGGAGCGGTGAGGGCGACGCTGAGGGTGCGGCCGTGCGGCTTCAGCGGCACGTAGACCAAGCCCAGCGCCCGGCGGGGCTTGGGCGCGGTGGTGGGGTTGCGGGGCTCCATCACGCTGACCAGCAGGTAGGCGCCGCCGCCCCAGTCGGGGCCGGCGTGCAGGCGCACCGTGGTCCCGCCCTTGCCCACGTTGACGGTCTTCAGCTGGATAATGCGGTCGGAGGCGACGGCGATCTCCGCCTCGCCGGCGAAGGGCGCCTGGATGTGGAGCGCCACGGTGTCGCCCTCGGCGTAGTGCTTGTCGCCGACCGACAGGCGCGCGGCGTCGGGGGCGTCCTCGTCCTTGGCGGAGGCGGCCCAGCCCGAGGCCTGGCGGATCACCGTCTTGGCGCCGGTGGCGGCGTCGTCCAGCTCCAGCCGGTAATCGCCCCAGGGTAGGCGTTTGGTCAGGCGGCCGGGGGCGCCGGCGCCGATACCCATGTTTCCCTGCGCGATCACGCTGTCGCGGCTGGTGCGGTGGAAGCCCCACTGGCCGTCCTTCTCGAACCAGTCGTAGGTCCAATGCTCGGCGATCAGGGTGTAGGCGGGCGAAGCGGCGATCCGCCGCCCGGCCGCGTCCACCGCGATGATCTCATAGCTCTGCGTCTGCTCCTCGCCGAGGCTCCCCTGGGTGGTCTTCACTCCGAAGTAGAGCGGCTTGGGGCGGAGCTTCAGGGTCAGGCCCTCGGTCACCGGGCGGCCGCCCGGCTCCAGCACTGAGGCGGTGAGGGCGGCGCTCAGCGGCTGCACCGCGTCGGCCACCTGTCGGGTGTCGAGCGTCACGCCGGCGTTGCCGGAGGCGTCGGTGGTCACCTGGGGGAGCTGGACCAGCTTGCCGTCGAAGGCCGTCTGCTCGTCGCCCCAGCGGAAGTCCTTGTACTGGGGGAAGGGATCGGCGTCGGGGGCGATCTTGGCCTCGGCCTGGGCCTGCAGGCCGGAGCCCGGCGCGCCGTAGAGAAAGCGCGCGTTAATGTCGATCTTCCGCTGCTCGCCCGCGCTGACCGGCCGGCCGGCGTCTCCGGTGACGGACACCGCCAAGCGTTCGGGCGCGAAGTCCTGCACCTCGAAGCTGGCCGAGCCGGAGGGGTCGTCGGCGCCGTCCATCTGTAGCGCCACCTTCCACAGCCCCCGGGGGCTGGAGCGGGGAAGCACGATGTCCTGCGCCAGGTCGCCGTCAGGGGTGGAGATGAAGCGGATGCGGCGGAACTCCGTGCCCGAGGGCCGGCGGATCACCAGGGCGCCCGCGCGGGCCTTCACGGCGCGGGAGAGGCGGTCGCGCACCAGGGCCACCAGGTACACGGTCTCGCCTGGCCGGTAGATGCCGCGGTCGGCGTAGAGGAAGCCGTCGACCGCCGTCGCGGCGGCGCGGTTGGCGGCGGCGGAGACGCCGGGGAGGCTCCGCCCCGGCTCGCCCTTCAGCTGGCCGGAGAGGTCCAGCGGAGCCCGCGTGAGGTCGAGCGTGGTGAAGTCGGCGCTGGGCCCGTAGGCCATCACCATGTCGGCGTGGCTGGCGCCGGTCCCGTCCAGCAGGGCGTGGTCGAAGCGGACGTGCCCTTCCGCGTCGCTGGGGCTGGAGGCCAGCGCCTCCCCGTCGTGGGCGACGAGCGCCAGGCGGACGCCCGCCATGGGCCGGGCGGTCTGCAGCGAGCGCACCACCACGTCCAGGGCGTCGGCGCCGTCATAGGCGGACAGGCCCATGTCGGTGTAGAGGATCCAGCGGCGCGCCTGGGCGGGGCGGTCGCTCTCGTCCGGCTTCTTCGCCTTCAGCACGCCCGAGGCGTCGCGGGCGGTGACGTAGTAGGCGCCGGGTTGCAGCTCCTTCAGCACCGCGCCCAGCGGGAAGACGGTGACCGCGCGCTGGCCGCCGGGGGCGTGCACGTCCACGTCGCCCGCCCAGACCTTGCGGCCGAGCTCGTCGGGGTCCTCGCCCTCGGCGTACTCGCCCTCCGCAGTGGCGTCGGGCGCGGCGATGGACTGGCGCACCAGGTTGCGGTCGGCCACGCGCCAGACCTCGATGTGCAGGCGCGAGACGTTGACGGTGTCGATGCCCACCCCGTCCGCCTCGGTCCGGGGCAGGATCACGCCCTGGCCGTCGAAGCCCACGTAAGGGGGTTTGTCGGCGCCGGAGACGTCCACGGGCGCATTGTCGTCCAGGGTCTCGCCCGATTTGGCGGGCAGGCCCTTCAGCAGGGTCAGCTCGTGGCCGCTGAAGCCCAGACCCGAGACGCACAGTTCGTCGTCGTGCACCGACACGGCGGCCGGGTGGCCGAGGCTTGGGTCGACCTCCACGAAGTC